>JBGPHO010000080.1:0-9977 GCA_041484425.1 Gemmatimonadaceae bacterium | reverse complement strand
TAATGCAGCCCCTTGCGATCGCCGTTATAGGAGGCTTTGTCCTGTCAGGCCCTATTGTCCTGCTGGTACTTCCAAGCCTGTATCACTTGCTGGATCCGGACGGCTCGCTCGGTCGCAACTGAGGCCAATTCCCCTCAGCCGCGACCGGGCCGTACTGGATAGTTACTTGGTCTTCTTTTCCTTCGCTTCCTTGACTGCTTCCTTCTTCTCGGACTTCGGAGTCTCGTGCTGCTTGGCTACAATGGAGCCGTCAATCGCGTTGACGTTCACTTCGTCGATTCCGGTCTTGCCCGGGACGGTGATGTCATAAGAGTAGATCAGCTTTCCGTTCTCACGTTCGAGCTCGCTGGACTTCACGGTGCCGTTCGGAACTTCCTTGAGAGCCGTGGCGCGGGCGGTCGCCTCGGAGATCTTCGCTTCCTTCTGGAGCTCAGCCTGGGTCTCGGCCTTCTTCACCTTCGTGTGGCGCTTGGTCGTCGTCATCGTCTTCGTCGCCGGCTTGGCGGCGCTCTTGAGCGTGCCGGTGCCCTGTGCACTAGCGACGGTCGTGCATGCGGCGAGAGCAACTGCCACGGCTATTACCTTGAACATGCTTCCTCCTCCATATGTTTTGATCAGCAGCCCGCGTGGATCGCGGGAATCAGCCCGGGTTTATCCTCGTGAATCATACCAACCAAAGCTGTCATCCTGATTACATAGTGTGCGCGACTCCGGCGATGTAGATTGGCGCCAATGCGAGTTCTCATAGTCGAGGACGATCCCGGCCTTGCGGCAATCATCAAAACAGGGTTCGCCGAACACGGCGTACAGATCGTCACGGTCGCGAATTACGCGGACGGGAAATTGAAGGCTCTGCTGGGAAAGTTCGACGTCGTCATCCTGGACGTCATGCTGCCCGGTGGAAACGGTTTCGACCTCTGCCGCGAGCTGAGGGCACGCGAGGTCGCGACACCCATATTGATGCTCACGGCGCGCGATACCGTCGACGATCGGGTAGCTGGTCTCGAGGTCGGCGCTGACGACTACCTCACCAAGCCATTCGCGTTCCGGGAGCTGCTGGCGCGAGTGAGGGCGCTGGCGAGGCGGCGCGGCGCTCCCCTGCCGGAGACGCTCAAGGTCTCGGATCTCGAAGTCGATCTCGAGGCCCAGCGGGTGCGGCGCGCGGGCAAGCCGATCGAGCTGACGGCAAAGGAGTTTTCACTGCTCGAGTTTTTCGTTCTCCATAGCGGTCAAGTGGTCGATCGGGCGGCGATCACCGCTCATGTGTGGGACGAGAACCACGACCCCTTCACGAACGTGCTCGAGGTGCTGGTGCGGCGGCTGCGCCGTAAGATCGACGACGATTTTCCGGTCAAGTTGATCCAGACAGTGCGCGGCTCCGGATATCGTTTTGGCGATTGAAACGAGCTCCTCGCGGCTGGGGATTCAGCGCCTCGTACGGCTGCGGCTGCGCCTCACAATCTGGTACTTCGCGACTTTCGGGCTCATCATCCTCCTGCTCGGCGTGGGATTGTTCGCGGTCATCAGCTATCAACTATCGCAACAGCTCGATGACTCGCTGAAGAGCGCGACGCAGGAGCTGGAACGCGCCGCTCGCATCAGAGAGATGGAAGCGGCGGGGGCCCGCGGACGCGTCATCGATGCGGTCGACGAGCTCAACATCCCCGATCGCATTCTCTACCTGCTGGACATCCAGGGGAATCCGATAAAGCCCGTGAAGGTCGACGCCTGGATTCGCCAGGCTGCGAAAGACGCAGGGAGGATCGGTCAGGTCGCGGTTCAGCGTGACGATCCGGACGATCGGACGCTTCGGCTTCACGCGCTCCGGTTCAAGCTCGCATCCGGCCACCAGCTCGTCGCGGTAGCGGTGGCCGACCAGGTTGAGCTGGAAGACAAGTACGCGGACCTCATCACCGCGTTCGTGGCGATCGCGTTCGCCGCCCTGTTTCTCGTCGCCGCGGGCGGATTCTTTCTCGTCCGGAAGTCGACCGCGCCGATCGAGCGGTCGATTGAACGAATGCGCAGCTTCATGGCCGACGCGGCGCACGAGCTGAGGACGCCGATCACGATCCTGAGGACGCGCGCCGAGGTCGCGCTTCAGCAGCCCCGCGAAGCGGCGAACTACGTTTCCGCGCTTCGTGGTGTCGAAGCCGAAGCACGCCGGTTGGGTGGCATCGTGGACAGCCTGCTCGTTCTGGCGCGCGCCGATGCGGGCGAGCGACAGATCGACAAGGAACGGATCTTCCTCGATGACATCGCCGTCGATGCCGCCGGCGCGGCGCAAATCGTCGCCCGCCAGAAGAACGTCCGGGTCACAGTGGACCAATTCGAGGAAGCGCCGGTCGAGGGCGATCCAGCTCTCATTCGCCAGTTGATCATGATCGTGCTCGACAACGCGGTGAAGTTCACGGATCCCGGGGGGCAAGTGCACGTTCGGGTGTCGATGCATGAAGGTGCGCCCACATTTGCAGTGGAGGACACCGGGATCGGCATCAAACATGAGGAGCTGTCACGGGTTTTTCAGAGGTTTTTCCGCGGGGAGACCGCGCGCAGCAGAACCGATGGAGCTGGCCTTGGCCTTTCGATCGCGAGTTGGATCGCGCGCGAGCACGGCGCCGATGTCTCGCTCACTTCGGAGCCGGGCAAAGGGACGAAAGTCGTCGTAACGTTCCCGCGCGTCACGACCGCGGTGTAATCGTACCGACAGGTGAATCGTCTAGTCTTCGAAGTAACCACCCGCAATACACCTCTGTGACGAGGGTCGTGCAGACACTGAAGCTTCGACGAATCTCGCGTTATCGATGGCCGCTCGTGATTACAGCATCACTCGTAATGACGGCGGTTTTTTCATTGACCCCACTGGTGGATGTCGCCCACCCAGAGTCGTCGGTGCGCGCGAGTCTTCGCACACCACTCGCATACGACGTCGTCGCGCCGATTTCCAACGTGCTAGACGCTCTCACGCTACTCTCCCCCGCCCAGCACGTCGCGACGTTTGCGCTTTGCGCAGTTGCCTTTCTCGGCTTCTGGATATACCGCCGCGTGCGGCCACGCGCCGGCATCCGCGCCAAAGGGCTCGTGAGAGCGGCGCTCGGCTTCATTGGCGGAACGGTGGCGGTCGCCGGTATCGGTGTCGTTGCAACGAGACCGATGGCATCGTTGGTACTTGCCAATCGTGACCTCATCGCGGTCGACTTTCACAGTCACACCGAGGCATCTCACGATGGGCGCCCAGGGTTCGACGCCGAGAGAAATCGCGAGTGGCACTCGAGCTCGGGCTTCGACGCCGCGTACGTGACCGATCACAGGACGTTCGAGGGAGCTTTGAGTGGCGCCGCCCGCAACCCGGCCCGATCCGGCGACGGTACGGTGCTGCTTCCCGGTGTGGAGCTTCGCGATGGCGACGAGCATCCGATTCTCATCGGCGTGGATCCGCAGCGCATGCAAATCACTTCTCCGGACTGGAAGGGCGCGGCGGTGCAGGCCGATGGCGGACCTGTCCCGCCAATGCTGCTCCTCTCAATGCCGGGGAACATTCTCCGCATCCCGCCCAATGAGACCAGTGGCGCCGTGCGCTTGGCCGGCATCGAGGCAGCGGACGGATCGCCTCGGGGCATGGCGCAATCCGCACGCGACCGGGACGCTATACTGGCGCTCGCGGGAAAGCTCCATCTCGCGGTCGTGTCCGCATCGGACAATCATGGCTGGGGACGGACCTCACCCGCCTGGAGTGTGCTGCGGATTCCCGGCTGGCGCGGCATGACGCCGGCAGAGCTTGACATCGCTATCCGGCGCACGATCATCGCCCAGGGCTCCCGGGCGATACAGGTAATCGCTCGAAGAACAGCTGGCCCCCCGCAAAATCGAGTGGAGGCTGTTGCCGGAGGAATTGCGGTCGCGCTCGTGATGATGCGGACGATGAACCTTCCCGACCGCTTGTCATGGATCGCCTGGAGCTGGGGCCTCTGCCTTCTCTCGCTCGTGAGCGCTCGCAGGAACAGGCACAACCTGCGCGCTCGAGCAAGGAAGCGTACGGAAAGGAAGTTGACGCCCGTCGTCGACGCCGCCGCGTAGCGATGCAGCGCACAGCACATTGACGTCGACACCTCGCCGCGAGCGTGCCAGGACGAGCCACATACGCGACTGGTTCGGGAAGCTGATCACGTTCTGGACTTTGATCGCGGTCGTGTCCGCAATCGCCATCAGTGTCTTCGCGGACCTGGGCGAAGACGTCGCGAAGAATTCGACGACGAGCTTCGACAATTCCGTGCGCGCGTGGATGATCTCACACCAGAATCCCGTCTTGTACAAGATCGCGTACGCGTTGACGTGGATCGGGTCCCCGGCCGTGATGGTGCTGCTCGCTATTGGAGCCGGCATTTGGTTCTACATGCGGCGGGGCCGCAGCAAGGCCGGCGTGGTTGTTGCCGCGCCCGCGGTCGGAGGTCTGCTCTCGGGCGTCGTGAAGGTCATGTTCGGTCGCGTGAGACCGGCGGGCGCAGCACTCCTCAACGAGCGATCCTATTCATTCCCGAGCGGACACGCCGCAACTTCCGCGGCCGTGGCCGTCACGCTCTGCTACGTGATGGCGCGCGAGGGCATGATCTCGTGGAGGACGGCAATCGCGATTGGCGGGGGCGTTCCCCTGGTCGTCGGACTCACGCGCATTTATCTCGACGTCCACTGGACCACTGACGTCATCGGCGGCTGGACCGTCGGACTCTTTGTTGCAGCGATGAGCGCGGCGCTCTATGAGTATCTGCGACGAAGCGCTCCGCCCGACGTGGGTGGTGTTGGCACCGCAGCGAGAGACTGACCGGCAGTATCCCCGCGTCAGTGCTTGAGCGCAGTCTCGACGCGCTTCAGCAGCCGCGCGCGCGCTGCACGATCGAAGACACGTCCATTCGCAATCACCGCCGAGATGCGACGCGTGTTGCGGATGTCGCTGAGGGGGTCGGCATCGAGCAGAACGAGATCCGCGAGTTTCCCTGGAGTGACGGTGCCGAGTGAGTCGAGCGCGCCAAGGAATTCGGCGGGATTGTAGGTCGCGGCGCGAAGCGCTTCCAGCGGCGTGAGCCCGGATCTCACGAGCAGCTCGAGCTCCTCATGCAGACTGAACCCGGGATAGACGAAGGCCTGAGGCATGTCCGTGCCCGCCAGCAGCTTCACACCCGCGTTCTTCAGGTCATGCGTACGATCGAAGCTGAAGTAGCTCCGCACGACCATTGAATCCGCCGGCGTGATTCTCCCGGCCCTGTGCATCCATCCTCCCTGAACCAGGCCGGGAACGTACTTCGCCCACTCGGGGTGGGTGCTCGCGCTGTCGAACGCGTGCGCGTACGGCTGATAAACGATCAGTGTGGGAGTGACCCAGGTGCGGTTGCGTGCAAGCGTCGCGATTACCGACTTGCAGCGGACCGGATCGTAGGACGTTCGGATGAGGCGCGCCTGAGCCCTGATCATCGCGAGCTGATCGGGCCCAGCGCTCGTCGTGTCGCCGAATCGCGCGCGCAAAAGACTGTCGCGGGTCGTGCAGGCGCGCATCAGGTCGTCTTCGTGCTCGATGCTCCGCTCTCCGGCATCCGACGCTTCCACCACGCTCACCGAGTACGGTACATGCCCGGCGAACGGCACGCCCAGCTTCTTAGCCTCGCGCGCAATGCCGAAGTAGGCTGCCCGTGGAACCCACGAATACGTCTTTATGAAATCGGCGCGAACAGAGCCGTCCTTCTTTCGCGAGAGCGTGTCGACCGCCCTGACACCGTCTTCCTCCGTGACGACGTGGGCGACGAACTGCGCCTTGTTGACCGGACCGTCCACCCGGGCGCCGGCGACGAGGCGTGGTCCGATTTCGCGACCGGAGGCGATGTCCGACTTCCAACGAAGCGTCGTGTCGATGTACCAGCCCATGTCGCGCGCGCCAGTCACACCATTTGCGATCATGAGCGGCCCGGCGAACTCGGAGAACACCCATACGAAACCGTGCACGTGCATGTCCCAGAGCCCGGGGATCAGGAACTTGCCGCGACCGTCGATAACCGTGGCGCCGGACGGAATCTTCGCCGACGTCGCGGGACCGGCGTAGGTGATTCGATTGCCCGTCACCAGAACAGTGTTATCCGGGTGCGTTTCTCCGCTGGCGACGTCGATCACCGAAACGTGGGTGATCGCGGTTGTGTTGTGCCCGGTGCTGCCGGCGCAAGCCGCAGCCGCGAGCAGCGCAATCGCGATCGCCCAACGCACTACCTGGCCGTGCGCTTTACTCGCCAGGTTCCGGTCTGCGGTGCGGCTGTTTGTGACCCACGCGTGACGAACGTTCCGTCGATCGTGTCCCCGTTGACCCTGCCGGTGAACGTGGTCACGACGGGGCAGTCGCACTGGGGATCGCGATAGGCATCCAGCACGCCGCTCACGGTGTCGCCGCTCACTCGCACCAGCTTGATCGTGAGCACCTGCGAGGCGCCCGCCACGTTCTGCATCGACGTACCGGCGGTAGTCGTGGCGGCGTACGGGATCAATGCCTTGCCGTAATCGCGCGGGATCATCACGACGTCTCCGTTCGCGGCATCTCCCGCGCGCGACAGGTTGAATACGATGCTCCCGCTCCTGCCGGTCGCGGGACTGTTGTACTCACCCGTCCACTTCCCCGCCAGCGATGCGCGATCGCTCGAGTCGCCGGCGATGGTGATCGGCGTCGGCTTTGACGCGCACGCCAAAACGACGCCGGCGGACGCGGCAAGAAAAAGTTGTGTGATCTTCACGGCTCCCCTCCTCATTTGGATAGCGTTCGACAGAAGGGTGGGTGGAAGTAGTGTCGCTCCGATCGAGCGATCCCGCTAGACCGTATGACAAACGCCGAGACCGTTGAGAACTCAATGGAAAGCGCGTCAAAGTCCGCGACAAATAAGAAAGGACGCCGCGCTCGTGCATGGCGTCCTTTACGGTCGGTGAGTCAGAGCGGCGCTTTGCAACTTGCCGGAGCGGACACTCACTAAGGCGGATCTAGGTCGCGCCAGTAGTTTTGACTCGCCCGACGCTCACTCCGAAGTTGGCGATCCGCCATCTCCTCTGTGAGCCGGCGAAGCTGGTCTTCCGTGAGATCGGCACAGACTTTTCCTATTCGCCGAGCTATCTCCTGGCGGATGCGGTCTTTCCGAGTGACATCCCAGGCTGTGGTCATCACTTCGACGAGTGGTAGGGGTTCGAGGGCCCGGATAGCGGCCCTCTCGCCCATTTCCCGCGTCATGCTAGTCTTGCTCTTGCCCTAGATAGCGCAGCTGGTCACCGCGGTGCCGGTGATCGTCGCGTCGGCTTTCGCCCAGGCGTTGCCGCGGAACGTTCCACGGGTTAGAGTGATGCCCGCCCCGCCGAGAACCGTTCCGACGAGGTGCGAATCGGTCATGGTCGTGGCTTGCGCGACCCACCACGTCACGTTACACGCCTGGCCGCCGCCGGTCATGGCCACCGAGAAGCCGGTGCCCGTGAGCGCGCCGACTCCACCGGTCCCGATGCTGAAGTTCCAGACCCCGTCCGAGGGGCCGTCGAGCGTCAACACGCCGGTCAGCGTAGCCGCGGCATCGAAACAATAGGCTCCGGGGGAAAGCGTCCTGGCAGCGAGCGTGCCGGTCAACGTCGTGCAGACGTCCTCCGGCTTGGGCGAGCGCGCCGCGTACGTGCTGAGGAAGTTGTTGAAAGCCGGGTTGGCGGCTTCATCGCCCACGCGAAGCTGCCCCGTAATTGGGCAACCGGTCTGCGTGACAGAGCCGGTCGGCGCGGCGACGAAGGTGCCCACGTCTCCGGCAATGGTTCCGCTCGTGCAGGTCACCGCCGTGTTGGCGAGTACGAGGAAATTCGACGCCGCGGTCGATAGGTCGCCGCTCGAGCGAGAGACGTGCGGTGCCGAGGTGATGGGGGCGGTGGGTTCGCTGCACGCTGCGGAAAGCAGCGCTGCCAATGCAACGAGGGCGCTTGCGGCAAATCTGGGCGGAGTGAGCGCCCGTACTAGATGCAGGGGAAAATTGCGTGCGTACACAGTGGAACTCCTTGAGTTCTGGTGATTTTCGACGAGCCAAG
This sequence comes from Gemmatimonadaceae bacterium, assembly GCA_041484425.1. Taxonomy (GTDB): domain Bacteria; phylum Gemmatimonadota; class Gemmatimonadetes; order Gemmatimonadales; family Gemmatimonadaceae; genus UBA4720. Next base: position 1,904 of record JBGPHO010000080.1, on the reverse strand, counting down.
GGCCGAAGTGAGCCGAGCGCGGATTTCCGCACCGAGTCAATTCCCTTTGGCATTTTCAGTTGTTGGTTTTTTTCGGCGCGAAGCTAGATGGGCCGGCGATCAGGAGCCGGAAACTGGGCGCGCTTTGACACTCACGCTCAGGCTGCGCACCATCCGCAGACCACGAGCGGGCCATTCCGATCACGTGCGAGATCCGTGATGAGCGGCCGATCGTTCCTTGAATCGGCCGTAGGTCCGAGAATTTCTCGCGCGGGCGCCTGACTGAAGAGGCAATGCGTCTATTCTCCCACGCTGCAATCGTGCAGAACCTTCGAGGCAGTCAATAGCAAAACGCGCACCGATAACGACGATTGTTCCAAAAAGATTCTAATTGTTCGAAAAAGATTCTCCAGCTGTTTGTCGACACGATCAATCTGGAAAATCCAACAGGCTCGCCGTTGCGAATGGCGACGCTGTAGAAAACCGCGTCGCTCTTCATTGGTCAGATATCGAGTTCAATGAGAAGCGGATTCTTTGGCGCGCGGAGAACTACAAGATTGGGAATGAGCCGGGCCTCCCAGGCGTCGCACTCGTTGGAACGACGAGCATGGGAGAATTCACAACAACGACGCAAGGAGATTAGATGAGCAATTCGTCCAGGGTTTGATCGAGGAGTACCTGCTACGTAAACGAACGTTGTGCCGGCGCTCGTTGTCTTGACATTCCGCCACGAGCGCCTAGCGTTGTCGGCGCCAACTGGCGCTCACCGGCACTGGTCCGCGCCACCTATCTCCCTCCCACCCTCTCTTCAAGGACGGATCAGATGCGAATCCTCCCCAGGGCAGTTGTTGTATTCGCAGCTGTATCGGTCGTCGGATGTGAGAGATCGACTTTCGTCCAGCCTGAACACCAGGATGCCACGCTAGCGTTCTCACGGAATTCGGCCGCCGCTGTGGTTCCTCCCGGCAAACCGGAAATCGATCCCACGTATGCGAACGGCACGACCGTCTACATGATCGGGCCGCACCTCATTCCCAACGCGCGGGAGACGATGCCGAACGCGTACGCGCATGCGGAGGAGCTCTATATCGTCTCCTACCCGCAAGCGTCGCTCCCGGCTCCGGGAGCAGGGCCGATCACGCTGCCATCCGGATACCAGCCGCAATGCAACCCGTGCTTCCATCCGGGACTGCCGGCGCCGTTCGTCTATCACGACCATGTGATCACCGGTGCGCCGGGGATGGGCACCAACGGCACCGCGGGCGCATACAAGGCGCCGTGGAAGATCATTGTCCTCGTCTATAACCCGGCTTACGCGGCGTCGCCGACCTTCAAGCCGATCACCAGCGCGGCTGACGTCGACGCGGCGGAGGCGGCGGGGAATGTATTCCTGCCGATCAACAGCGGGGGTGCCAACATATACGAAGTCGACACGGGCAATCTCCTCATCTGCCCTACAGTTTCGAATCACGCCTGACCGCTGGGAGGCGGCGAGGTCGCGCACGACGCGGATTACTTCGCGAGCGTGTAGACCTCGCTGCCAGCCAGCAGCAGCGCCTCCAGAACACCTTCTTGCCAATTCGGTTCACGCTGGCCAAAGAACCGGCTGTCGCGGAAGTAGAGGTGCTCGCTCGTGTCGTATAGGTAGTCCGTTGGTTGTCGGTAGTTGGGGGCATCGGTTGGCTAGCCTTCCTGTCACCGCCGCTTGGACTTCGTCTGTTCGCCTACATTGCTGCCGTCGGCATCATCGGCTCGCTGGCGACGATCGCGTGGCTGCTGGCGATCGGCGTGAACGAGCAACGCTGGAGGGAACAGGCTGCCGTAGCGGAGGCGTCCATCTGGAGATGATTTCGTGGCGCGGCCGAAGGCTCAGTATCAGGCAGCGTCTCCGTCTCGCAGCTGTTGGGGTGTCAGGCCATAACGCC
>JBGPHO010000079.1:0-10205 GCA_041484425.1 Gemmatimonadaceae bacterium | reverse complement strand
CCCAGCCACCGCGCCCTTGCCCTTCGACCCCGCGGTCACGGTCGGGACGCTCTCCAACGGCATGCGGTACTACATCCGCGAAAATCACAAGCCGGAGAAACGCGCCGAGCTGCGACTGGTGGTCAACGCCGGCTCGGTACTCGAGGAGGAAGACCAGCGGGGCCTCGCGCACATGGTCGAGCACATGGCGTTCAGAGGCACGAAGCGGTTCGCCGGGAACCAGATCTCGAGCTACCTCGAATCCGTTGGTATGCGCTACGGTCCGGACATCAACGCCTTCACGAGCTTCGACGAGACCGTGTACATGATCACCATTCCCACGGACACCGCCGCAATCGTGGACAAGGGATTCGAGATTCTGGCAGAGTGGGCGCACAACGTCGCGTTCGAACCCGCGCAGATCGAAAAGGAACGGCCAGTCGTGATCGAGGAATGGCGGTTGGGTCAGGGCGCCGAGAACCGGATGCAGAACAAGTGGTTCCCGGTGCTCTTCACGGGATCAAAGTACGGTGAACGCCTCCCGATCGGCCTGAAGTCGGTTCTGGAGACGTACAAGCCGGCCACCCTTCGCCGCTTCTACGACACGTGGTATCGGCCCGATCTGATGGCCGTCGTCGCGGTTGGTGACTTCGACAAGCGGCGGATCGAGGGTCTCATCACGCGCTACCTTGGCGCGATTCCGCGAGCGACCTCGCCAAAAGCGCGACCGCTCTTTTCCGTTCCGACTCACGACAGCACCCTCGTGTCGATCAACAGCGACAAGGAAGCCACGCGGTCGGCCATCAGGCTTCTCTACAAGGAGCCGAAGCGCTTCAACACGACAGCGGCGACGTACAGGCAGCATCTGGTCGAAGGTCTCTTCGGCTCGATGTTCAACGACCGCTTCGGGGAAATCACGCAAAAACCGAATCCGCCGTTCATCACCGCGTATGCCGGGCAGGGTGATCTCGTTCGATCCGCGGAATCGTTCTCGCTCACGGCGGTCGTTGCCGACAACGGAATCCAGCGCGGCCTCAACGCGCTTCTCACAGAGGGCGAGCGCGTCAAGAGATTCGGATTCCTCCAGGCCGAGTTGGATCGTGCCCGGAAGGACATGCAGCGCGGGATCGAGCAGGCCTACGCTGAGCGCGACAAGACCAACTCCGCTGTCTACACGGACTCCTACGTGTCTGCTTTTCTTCAGTCGGAACCATCCACGAGCACTCAATACGACCTCGATGCGATCACCCGCTTGCTCCCGGGAATCACGCTCGCGGAAGTGAACAATCTTGCGGGCGAGTGGATGACCGACAGAAACCGGGTTCTCGTAACCACCTCTCCCGACAAGCCGGGAGTCGCCAATCCGGCTCGAGCAGAGCTTCTGCTCGCGTTCGACGCGGTCAAGCGTGCGGACATCATGGCCTACGCCGAGACCGCACCGTCTCAGCGGCTCGTCGACAAGGATCCGACAGGCGGCACTGTCGTGTCCGAGCGGCAGATCAAGGAAGTCGGAGTCACGGACTGGAAGCTTTCCAACGGCGTTCGTGTGCTGCTGAAGCCCACCGATTTCAACGCCGACCAGATCACCTTCACATCGTACAGTCCGGGCGGTGCGTCGCTGCTTCCGGACGCGTCGTACATTGCCGCGAGCGCCGCCGATCTGATTCCTGCCACCAGCGGCGTCGGCAAGTTCACCGTCATCGACCTTCAGAAATTTCTGGCCGGAAAGCAGGTAAGTGTGTTTCCTTCGGTCGACGACCTGAGCGAAGGCGTGTCGGGGAGTGCGTCGCAGCGCGACGTCGACACGATGCTTCAGCTCATTTACCTCTACTTCACCCAGCCGAGACTCGACACTTCGCTGGTCAACACCTTCATCGGGCGTTACAAGGGAGTTCTAGCCAATCGGAGCGCCAGCCCCGAGGCGGCGTTCAGCGATACGCTTCAGGTGACCATGGCGCAGCACTCGGTGCGCGAGCAGCCGGTGTCGGCCGCGATCCTCGACAGAATCGATCCCGCGAAGTCATTCGACTTCTACAAGGAGAGATTCTCCGACGCGAGCGGCTTCACGTTCGTCTTCGTCGGGAACTTCACGGTCGATTCGATGAAGCCTCTGATCGCAAAATGGCTCGGCGCGCTCCCGTCGACCGGCCGCAAGGAAACGTGGCGCGATACCGGCATTCGTCCACCCACGGGTGTCGTGCAACGCGTCGTCAAGAAGGGAGCCGAGCCCAAGGCCCGGACGGCTCTCATCTTCACCGGCCCATTCGAGTACAACAGACAAAACCGGTACTACCTCAGTGCGCTCGCCGAGCTGCTCAACATCAAGCTTCGCGAAGCGCTGCGGGAGAATCTGGGTGGGACGTACGGCGTCAGCGTGAGCCCAGGGGCGTCCAGAGATCCGCGGCCGTCCTATCGATTTACCATTGGGTTCGGGTCCGCGCCCGAACGGCTCGAAGCACTCACCGCGGCCGCGCTCGCCCAGATAGACAGCGTGAAGCGGTTCGGAACGACCCCGGAATATCTGAATAAGGTGAAGGAAGCTGCTTTGCGCTCCCGCGAGACAGCGATCAAACAGAACGGGTACTGGCTCTCGCAGATTTCGACGTTCGATCAAAGCGGTTGGCCGCTCTCCCAGATTCCGGATGGCGACAAGCTCATCTCGGCCCTCACAGCCGACGACCTCAAGCGGGCCGCCGTGAAGTATCTGCGCACCGACAATTACGTTCGCGTCTCGCTCTACCCGGAGAATTTTCCCGCGGCGGAGAACCGGTAAGGCTCGACTCATGGATGACTCACTCTATTTCTCGGAGCAGCACCTCGCTGTCCGCAGCATGGTCCGCGAGTTCGCGCGCGGTGAAGTAGCACCGGTCGCGGCGGAGCTGGACGCGAAGGCCGAATTCCCCTGGGCGAACGTCAAGAAGATGGGCGAGCTCGGACTGCTCGGCGTTCCGTGGCCGGAGGAGCTGGGCGGGGCAGGGCTCGACCTCCTCAGCTATATGATCGTGATCAACGAGATGGCGAAGATCGACGCGTCCCACGCCATCACCATCTCCGCGCACACCACGCTGGGCACCTCACCGATCGTCAACTTCGGAACGACGGCCCAGAAGAAACGTTACGTGCCGCTGCTCGCCACCGGAAAAGTTCTCGGCGGCTTCGGCCTGACCGAGCCCGCCGCTGGAAGCGACGCCGCCAGCACGCGATCGACCGCCGTGCGCAAAGGGTCGCACTACGTTCTCAACGGTAGCAAGATCTTCATCACGCACGGGGGCGTCGGCGAGATCTTCATCGTGACGGCGGTAACGGAGCCAGGCGTAGGCACGAAGGGCATCAGCTCTTTCATCGTCACGAAGGAGACGAGCGATCTCGACAAGATAAAGGGCCTCGGCATCGGCCACGATGATTCTCTTCCTTCCATGCCCGGCTTCAGTTCCGGGAAGAAGGAGGACAAACTGGGGTGGCGTGCATCGGATACCCGGTCGCTGGTGTTCGAAGATGTCGAGGTCCCGGCTGAGAACCTCCTCGGCGAGGAAGGAGAGGGGTTCAACAACTTCATGCGGACGCTCGACTCCGGCCGCGTAGGCGTCGCGGCGCTGTCGCTCGGCATCGCGGAAGGTGCGTTCGAGCAATCGCTTCGCTATTCGACTCTGCGCAAGCAGTTCGGGCAGCCGATCTCCAGCTTTCAGGGAATTCAGTTTCAACTGGCCGATATCGCGACGGAGATCGAGGCTGGGAAGCACCTGATGTTCCACGCGGCGTGGATGGCGCAGAACAAGCAGCCGTTCACCAAGCAGGCGGCGATCGCCAAGCTGTACTGCTCGGAGCTGGCCATGCGCACCACGATCAAGGCGATTCAGATCCACGGAGGCTACGGATACACGAAGGAGTATCCGGTCGAGCGCATGTTCCGCGATGCAAAGATCTGCGAAATTGGCGAGGGCACCTCCGAGATTCAGCGACTCGTCATCGCGCGAAACCTCCTCAAGGAGCTGGCGGATTGACTTATTCCGAGGTTGCCAAGCGTCTCAGACTTCCACTCGGCTTCTTACTCGGCGTCAGCTATCTCATTTTCGCGCGAGCCACGCCGCTGACGCTCGCGGTCGGCGGGGTCATCGCGCTAATCGGCGTCATCGTTCGTGCCTGGGCTTCGGGCCATATCTCGAAGAACGAGCGACTCGCGACCACCGGCCCCTACGCCCACACCCGGAATCCCCTCTATTTCGGAAGCTTCCTGATCGCGGCCGGCTTCGCCATCGCGTGGCACTGGTCCCTTCTGCTGCTGGTGGTCGCTTTCTTCGTGCTCATCTATGCGCCCACAATGCAGCGCGAGCGGGCCAACATCGCCGGGAGATTTCCGGCAGAGTACGAGGCCTACGCCCTCAACGTTCCCGCGTTCGTCCCGAGGCCGACTCCCTGGAAGGCGACGCATCCGGACGATGGCGACGGCTTCAGCCTCGCCCTGTACATGAAGCATGGGGAATGGAAGGCAGGCCTGACCTACGCCCTCGTCATGGCTTGGCTCATTTACAGGATTGTGACCGGAATCTGATCCAGGGCCGTGACCGGAACTTGATTCCGACCCTACGACGTGACCGGAACCTGGCCTCGCCCGTCACATAATTGCCGTGGGGCGGATTTCGCCGGGGACATCAACCGCCGCGCGTAAGTTGTTGTCGCCGTTGCGGAAACGAGCAGGTCGGCGATAAATTGTCTCAGTGACTGTTGCTCTTCAATGCATGGGGCACCCGCGCGACTCGCGGGTCCCGGACACATGGATCGAGGGGCGCTGATGTGAAACCAAAAGGAACTCATAACGCGGCCCTGTAGCACGACCGCGCGGACTTTTTTGAACCGTCCTCCTCTTCACTCGCCGAGTCGCCGAGAGATGGGCTGAGACGGGCACCAATGAAAAGAGAAATCCTCATAAACGCGGCTCCGCGCGAAACGCGGATCGCGATTCTGGAGGACGGAAAGCTCGTTGAGCTTCTTGCCGATCGTCCAGACAACCGACGCATGGTCGGTGACATCTATTTGGGCCGGGTTGACGCTGTACTCCCCGGAATTCAGGCTGCCTTCGTCGATATTGGGACCGAGAAGAGCGCCTTCCTCCACGCCTCCGATCTCGTCAGGCAAACCGCCGATGAGGCGGAAGACGAAGACGAGGATGACGACGACGACGAGCGAGAAGAGCCGGTCGAGAAGAAGAACGGAAACGGCAACGCCACCAACGGCAACGGCCGCCGGGCGAAAGCCCCCCTGATTCAGGAAGCTCTGAAGCGGGGCCAGGAAATTCTGGTCCAGATCTCGAAGGAGCCGATCTCCACCAAGGGTCCGAGGGTTACGGCCCAGATCTCTCTCGCCGGCCGATTCCTGGTCTACATCCCTGATTCGGAGAAGGTGGGCGTCAGCCGGAAGATCGGATCGTCGCCGGAGCGGGCGCGGCTCAAGGAACAGGTCCAGAGCATTCTTCCCGACAAGTCAGGCGGCGTGATCGTCCGGACGGTAAGCGAAGACGTGACGCCCGAAATGCTCCAGCGCGAGCTGAACAGCCTCATGTCGCAGTGGAAGAAGATAAAGAGAAAGACGCACTTCCAGAAAGCTCCGTCGCTGGTAAATCGGGAGAGCGGTCTCACCCGCGGACTGGTGCGCGACATCTTCAGCGACAAGGTGGACAGCCTCGCCGTCGACTCGAAGCAGGTCTACAACGAGATCGTCGGATACCTGAAGGACATCGCGCCCGAGTTGATCGAACGAGTGAAGCTCCACGAGTCGCAGGTACCGCTCTTCGACACCGCCGGCATCGAATCGGAGATCAGGGACATTTTCAAGCGCCGCTGCGACCTCCCATCGGGCGGCTATCTGATCATCGAGCCCACCGAAGCGCTCGTCTCGGTCGACGTCAATTCCGGTCGCTACACCGGCAAAAAGGATCCGGAGAAGACGGTTCTCAGAACCAATATGGAAGCCGCTCAGGAAGTCGCCCGCCAGCTCCGGCTGCGCGACGTCGGCGGAATCATCGTCTGCGATTTCATCGACATGGAGACCAAGGCGAACCGCGACCGTGTCCTTCAGGAGCTGCGCCAGAATCTCTCGCGCGATCGCGCGCGAACCAAGGCGTTCGCGGTGAGCGACCTCGGGTTGATCGAGATGACGCGCCAGCGGGTGCGCCAGAGCCACTACCAGTCGTCGACTGAAGCGTGCCCGACGTGCAACGGGACCGGACGCGTCCTTACGCCCGAAACGATCGTGCGGCGGATGGAGCGCTCGGTCAAGCGCATGGCGGTCGAGGGGCGGCGCGACAACCTGCTCGTCAAGCTGCACCCGGACGTCGCGATGTACGTTCTCGAGCAGGAGCGGGATCTTGCGCAGAAGCTCCAGAAGGCGGCGAACTTTTCCCTCGAGTTCAGGGATGATCCTTTGCTCAAGCCGGACGAGTTCAAGCTCGTGGTCAAGGCGCAGGGTCGGGATGTGACGCAGCAGTACGCCATCGCGTAGGGCGCCTTGGATCCCGTGATACCTGCAACAGAATAGGCGGGAGGTCCCAGTGGCAGAGATACCAGTCTGTTAGTTCACTACGCCCCGACTTACTCCAGTCGCGTGAGAGTGACTGCTTGTGTCTAGCACGCCACTAGTAAAGTCAGGGCGTCGTGAACTAAATCACTGACAACTTACCTACTGGGACCTCCCGCCTATTCTGTTGCAGGTATTAGGGTTGACCCCCTTCGAATCATCAGCTAACTTTCGTGGCTAACCTGCAAGACCTAACAGCAGCACTCTCTATGACTTACGCAATCATCCGTACCGGCGGCAAGCAGTTCCGCGCCGAGTCGGGCAAGACACTCAGAATTCCGACCCTGCCCGGCGACGCCGGCTCCAAGGTCACGTTTGACGACGTCATCCTCGGCTCCGACGGCGACAAGACCCACATCGGCGCTCCCGGGCTCAAGGGCGCGCACGTCACGGCCGAGATCGTCAAGCACGGACTCGACGACAAGATCGTCGTCTTCAAGCAGAAGCGCCGCAAAAACTACGCGAAAAAACAGGGCCATCGGCAGAAATTCACCGAGGTCCGCATCAAGGACATCGCCTTCGGCAAGAAGAGCGGGGGAGAGAAGTAATGGCTCACAAGAAAGGCGTAGGCTCGTCGCGCAACGGACGCGACAGCAATCCGCAGTACCGCGGCGTCAAGAAGTTCGGCGGTGAGAAGGTCGTCGCCGGAAACATCATCGTCCGCCAGTGCGGCACGAAGTGGCATCCCGGCCGCAACGTCGGCCTCGGAACCGATTTCACGATCTACTCGCTCATCGACGGCGTCGTGAAATTCGAGCACAAGAGCCGCACGCGCTACAAGGTCAGCGTCTACCCCGAAGTGGAGACGAGCGCGGCGTAAGCTCCGCCGGCGATCTGCGGGATTGCCGCGCCGAACCGCACTGCTCAGACGCAACCCGAGAAAGCTCCGCGAGGAGCTTTTTTGTTGCCATCGGGCTGACAACGCGCCATACTGAGATGAAACGTCAGAGCCCCGTTCTGCGTACGATTCAGTGTAGCAACCCATTCAATGCGAGACGACGATGGCACTACTCGATAGACTAAAGCAGGAGCTCGACCGCGCCGGAAAAGTGGCGCAGGACGCGTTCGATGATGGCAAGACAAGGCTCGAGGCGTTTCGCACGCGACAGCTGGCAGACAAGGCCGCGCAGGCGCTCGGCTATGCCGTCTATCGCTCAAAAAAGAGCGGCGGGGATCTCGATGCGGCCACCTACGATCGCCTCAAGGCGACGCTGGAGACCCACGACAGCGAGGCCGCAAAGCTGGAAGCCGAGATCGAGCTGAAGCGACAGCAATCATCGGCATCGCGCACCTCGTCGAGCACCACCTCAGGTGGAACCTCGAGCGATAGCTACTCGGGTACGCCGACCTAAAGGCGTACAGCGGGATACGTAGAAACTGCCACTGAACGGGATCCCGTTCAGTTTTCGGCTCCCATTCAGTTTGTGGTTTTCGCAGTCTCTACTGCTGCGGAACCGGACTATTGTGCGTTCCAGGAAGATTACGGTAACGCTCGATCAGCTGATCCTGCCTCGTCTTCTCGTTGTACTCGCGCCCCCGCACGAACACGTGCTCGGCTCGCGTGGTGAACTCGAATGGGTCGCCACTCCACACGACGACGTTCCCCTCGAGACCCGGCTTGAGCGAGCCGACTCGGTCCGCCGCGCCGAAGAATTCCGCGGGCGCGAGAGTAACGGCGCGTAGCGCATCGTCCCACGTCATTCCGTAAGAGACAGCGTTGCCCGCTTCCTGTTTGAGGTTGCGGACGTTGAAGGCCTCCTCGTCACCGCCTCCCGCGTTTCCGATGAGCGCGACCTGGACTCCGGCCCTGCGAAGCAGCCCGGCGTTCTCCTGGCGCTGCCCGAGCTGGGCGAATGCGCCCGGAATGTTATTCATCGCTCCCGTAAGAACGGGTATCCGCGCGGCGGCGAGTCTGTCCGCCACCATCCAGGCCTCGGCGGCGCTCGCGATCATGAGCTTGACGTTGTACTCGCGCGCAAGGCGCATCGCCGCGTCGATGTCGGACGCTCGATCGACCGACACGACCAGGGGAAGCTTGCCTTCGATTACGGGAATCATCGCCTCCAGATCGAGTCTGCTCGCCGAGAAGGGCCGCGTCTGGGCGCGATCGAACGCGTCGCGGTGCGTCTGAAAGAACTTCGTGTCCTCCAGCAGTTCGCGCAGCTTCACGATCAGCTCTCCGCGTGCGTTTACTCCGGCTGACTGCGGATCCCCGACCTCGGCGATCATCGCGACCGGGGCCTTGATGATCATGTCGGTCGTGGTTCCCGGGACCACGTCGATGAAAGCAGCCTGACCCGACACCAGACCACCGGTTGGAACGACGACGACGCTCGTAATGCCTTCCTTGCGCGCGGGAGCGAGCAACACCGAGTTCGGATTCAGGCCCTCCCACACGGTGAAGGCGGCCGCGATGTTGTCCTTGCCGCGTGCGCTCATGTCGCGAGTGTCGTTCACCGCCGCGACCTCCTGAACGCCGAGCTGCGTCGATGCGTCGACGAAGCCGGGAGTCACGGTCTTGCCGGTCGCATCGATGCGCTGCGCGCCAGCCGGAATCGGCACGTTCGCCCCGACAGCGGTGATCTTGCCGTTGGTGATTATCACCGTTCCGTTTTCAATCGGTGGTCCGCTCACCGGGTAGACCTTGCCACCGGTGATCGCGATCGTCTGGGCCGCGGCGGGCATTGCCAGCGTCGCCGCCAGAGCAACCGCGATGGCAATTCGCAAATTGAGACTATATGAGGTCATCGATTAGTTCCGGTTGAACGGTACGAAGCCGAGCTCGAAATCAGTGCGCCACTGCTCGGACGGATCGGTGCGATCATACAATAGCGCGCCGTCTATCCACACCTTTTCCGGCTTCGAGTAGACGCTGAACGGATCGCCGGTCCAGAGCACGACGTCTGCATTCTTTCCAGGCTCGAGCGAGCCGATCTTGTCGTCGAGGCCGAGGGCCCACGCTGGATTGATCGTCAGCCATTTGATCGCCTGATCCTCGCTCACCGGAAGCCCAATCTCGGCTCCGGCTTCCATCGCTTTCGCCGCTTCCTGATTGAGCCGCTGCGATCCCGACGGATCGTCGGAATGGACGATCACCCTCGCTCCATCGTGATCCACCAGTGCCATGTTGGCCTTCACCGCGTCCAGCGCCTCCATCTTGAAGCTGCCCCAGTCCGCCCAGATCGACGCGCCGATGCCCTCCTTCGCGAGGAGGTCGCCGATTTTGTAGGCCTCCACCCCGTGATGGAACGAGCGGATCTTGTATCCGAACTCGTGCGAGATGTCGATCATCTGCGCCATCTCGTCGGCGCGATAGCAGTGATTGTGGACGAGAATGTTCCCGCGTAGCACTTCGGCGAGAGTCTCGTTGCCGAGGTCACGCGTCGGCGGGTCTCCCTTGTGGTCGGCGTTCCACTTGTCCCACTTGCGGCGGTATTCCTGCGCTCTGATCCAGGCGGCGCGGTAACCGGCGACGTTGCCCATCCGCGTCGAAGGCCCGCCGCGCTGTCCGTAAACGCGTTTGGGATTTTCACCACACGCCATCTTGAGTCCGTATTTCGCGCCCGGGAACTTCATCGCCTGCACCGTGCGACCAGGAACGACTTTCAGCACCACGCTTCTCCCCCCAATCAGGTTCGCCGAGCCTGGGAGCACCT
>JBGPHO010000078.1:0-10287 GCA_041484425.1 Gemmatimonadaceae bacterium | reverse complement strand
CGTCGGCAATCTGCTCCACGCGATCGTGGGCGGCCGGATCACCCCGGGCGACGAAATGCGCTCTCTGCGCAATGTCATCCTGCTCGTCATGGCGTCGGTGCTGCTCAAGAACCTGCTGGTGTGGATCGCGGGCCAGTTCGGCGCGACGCTGCAGGAGTTTGTGACGCGCGACCTGCGCAATGCCGTCTATCGCCACCTCGCGCACCTTCCGCTCGGCTACTTCACGCAGATGAAGGCCGGGCAGATCCTCTCGCGCGTGATCAACGACACGTTCGAGACGCGCCTCATTCTCACCCAGATCGTGACTCAGTCGCTCCAAAGCGCATCGCTCGTCCTTGTCTACATCGCGATCCTGTTCAGCATCTCGTGGAAGCTGACGCTCATCGCGCTCATCATCCTGCCGCTGCTGGGAGTCTCGCTCCAGCCGATGCTCAGGAAGCTGAGGAAGGGCAACCTCCGCCGCGGGAACATGCACGGCGAGATGACGAGCGTGTTGCAGGAGACGATCAGCGGTATCCGTCTGGTGAAGGCTTCGGGGACCGAGAAATACGAGGAATCGCGGTTCGCCGACGGCAGCAACAAGTACGCGCGCAGCAGTCTCAAGATGACGCGTCTCGCTCTGGTGGCGCCGCCCGTTACCGAGGTCATAGGGACTCTGATTGCGGTGCTGGTCCTCTGGATCGGAGCGTGGCAGGTATTGAAGGGCGGAACGATGACCGGCGCGACACTGCTCGCGTTCCTGACGCTCGTTCTGCGCCTGCTTCAGCCGTTGAAGCAGCTCTCGCAGATGCGAACTACGGCGCAGTCGTCGCTCGCTTCCGCCGAGCGATTGTTCGAGATCCTGGATTCGCCGGCGGAGTTTCAGCGCGATCCCGGAACCAGGGACAAGGCGGCGTTCGAGCGGGATCTCCGGTTCGAGCACGTCACGTTCTCCTACGAGGACGCGCCAGTTCTCTCCGGTATCGATCTCATCGCCCGCAAGGGGGAAGTCGTCGCGCTCGTGGGTCCGAGCGGGTCCGGGAAGAGCACGCTGGTGGATCTGATTCCGCGGTTCTACGAGCCGGTCAAGGGCAGGATCCTTCTCGACGGAATCGACACGCGCGAGATCAAGCTGCCGGCGCTCCGCGCGCTGACCGGAATCGTGAGCCAGGAGACGGTCCTCTTCCACGATACGGTTCGCAACAACATCGCCTACGGCGCGGCCGACAAGTACTCGCAGGCGCAGATCGAGGCGGCGGCCAGGGCCGCGAACGCGCACGAGTTCATCGCGGAGCTGCCGCGCGGCTACGACACCATGCTGGGAGAGCGCGGGACCAGGCTCTCGGGCGGTCAGAGGCAGCGTTTGGCGATTGCACGGGCCTTGCTCAGTGACCCGCCTATCCTCATTCTCGATGAAGCCACTTCCGCGCTCGATACCGAGTCAGAGCGGCTGGTGCAGGAAGCAGTTGACCGGCTCTTGCAGGGAAGGACGGTGTTCGTGATCGCGCACAGGCTGTCAACGGTCACGCACGCCGATCAGATCATCGTTCTCGATCGTGGTGAGATCGTCGAGCGGGGAACGCACGCCGAGCTGCTGGCAAAGCGAGGCGCGTACTCCCGGCTCTATACATTGCAGTTCGGTAGCGGGAATGGAGAGGTCGCGAGCGCCGCGGCATCCGACCCCAGCCGGATGGCTCCTTCAGCAGGGTAAGTAACGAGTGCACGTTCTATTTCTTCACACTGCTCGCGAATGGTCGGGCACCGCCCGCCTCTTCGCAAGGGCCGGCCGCGGTATCTCCGAGCGCGGCGCGAAGGTGACGCTGCTCGTGGCACCGGACAGCAATGTGCATCAGGCGGTGTCGCCCCGTCGCGACCCGGGCCAGGCGCGGCACACGCCCATTCCCGAGCCGTTTGAGATCATTCCGTTTTCGACCGACGGCTTCTTCTACCTGGCGGCGCGGCGACTGAAGAAGATTTTTCGCCGCTGGGACGCCGACGCCGTCTTCGTCAGCACCGATCGCGAGCACCTGATCGCCGCGACCGCCTGTTGGATGAGCCGGAACGGCTCGGTGGTGCGCTGGACTCCCGCCGGGAAGAAACTCGAGATGGGTCTCTCCGGGCGCTGGGCCGGCCGGCTCGCGAGGACGTCGTACCTCTTTGCCAGCGAGAAGGACCGGCGTGCCGCAATCATTCCGAAGAACGCAATCGAGTCATCGGTGGCCGAGATCGGAGTGGATGTCTCGACCTATCCGGACGCGAATGGCGCCAAGGTCCCGGCCGCCGAAGTTGAGGCGGCGGCGACCGGTGAGAAGCAGGCGGATACGCTCAAGTACATCGTCTGCGTTTACGACCCCACGTCGCGAGGCCGCGCCGCCACCGCGATCCGCACGATGTCGATGCTGTCGCCGCGCCACCCGAATCTGAGGCTCATGATCGTTGGTCCGGGCTCGGACGATGAGGATCTGAGAATGCAGGCGGCTGCTCTGCGCGTTCTACATCTGGTGAGCTTCCTCGGCGAGCGCGACGATGTGATCAGCCTGATGGAAGACGCTCATCTGGGCTGGGTCGTCGCCGAGGCGGATACCGGCGCGTACGGCATTCTCGATCTGATGGCGCTAGGCGTTCCGACCGTGGCGAGCGAGGACGGCATCGCGGAGCGCTACATAGCGAATGGAATCTGCGGAGCGCTGTATCCGCCCGACGATTCCGCATCTACTGCTGCCGCGGTTGCCGGAATGTTGACTAAAGAGGACGCGCGTGAAACGATGGGGAAAGCAGCGCGCACGAGGGTGGCGAGAGAGTTTCCGGAGACCCTGATGATCGAAGGCTTCGATCGCGCGGCCAACAACGCGCGCACCAAGGGTCGTCACCAGGGGTGAGACCCTCCAACCGCGGCTCCTCCGACGTAACGGCGGTGATCGCGGCTCACGATGAATCCGCGAACATAGAGGCCTGCGTCGCGAGCGTCGAATGGGCTCGCGAGGTGATCGTCGTCGAGAACGATTCCCTTGACGATACGATCGATCGCGCGCGCGGTGCCGGCGCGACGGTGATCAGCCCGAAGTTCACGACGATCGGAGCCGCACGTAATCATGGGATTCAGCGGGCGAAGACAGCCTGGATCTTTGTCGTTGACGCGGACGAACGCTGCACGCCCGAGCTGGCGAAGGAGATCGGCCAGGTCGTCGCTCAGCCGGGCAGCGCGTCGGCGTTTCGCGTACCACGCCGAAATTTCTTTCTCGGAAAGGAGATTCGGCACGGAGGGTGGGGCAGCGACAAACCCGTCCGTTTGTTCAGGCGCGAGCTGCGATACAACGCCAATCTGGTGCACGAGCACATTGAAGTGACGAGCGGGGCGATTGGTGAAGTCAGAAATAGACTCCTGCACTACACGTACATTTCTCTGGACCAATACTTTGAGAAGTTCGACCGGTACAGCCGATGGTGGGCCGAGCAGAACTTTGCCAGGGGACGGCGGGGCACAGCAGCGGCCGTTCTTTTCAAGTCGCCGGCGAGGTTCGCAAGCATGTATTTCCTGAAGGGCGGATTTCGAGATGGCGCTCACGGACTCGTCCTCGCCTGTCTGGCGGCGGCGAGCGTGATGGCCAAGTATGCCCGTCTGTGGGAACGATCGATCCGCCATGAGCGCTGAGGCTGCGGACCAGGCGTGAGAGTCCTCATCATCGGCGCCAATCAGCGGTGGCGGATGGAGAAGTGCACCGAGCGTGCGCTCCGGAGAGACGGGCACAAGACGCTCCTCATCGACGACAAGCGCGCGAGCCGCATGATCGGGCGCAAGCTCACGCAGAAGTGGGCGTTGTCGCTGGCGCGCCGGTTCAAGCCCGACTTCGTGTTCCTCGGTAAGTGCCAGGGTCTCGATCTCGATACGGTGCGGACGATCCTTGACGGCAAGCCCAACTCCATGTGGTACCACGACCCGCAGTGGTACAAGAGCACGTACCGCCCGGAGGTCAAGCACGTCATTGAGGTCGGAAGGCTCACCCAGACTTTCTTCGTCTCGGGCTTCGACGCCGAGTGGAGGGCGCTCGGGCTGCCGGCCAAGTTTCTTCCGTCCGCGGCGGACCGCGACATCAGGCCGGTTCCGCCGAAGAAGAGCTATCATTCCGATGTGGCCTTCATCGGAAATGGCTACGATCAATCACGCGCGCAATTCCTGCTCAAGATCGCCAAGAAGTACGATCTCAGGGTGTGGGGCAAAGGCTGGGAAGAATGGCGCAAGCCGCTCAACTGGAAGGGACGCGCCGTAGAAGGAAAGGAATTCGCCGCCGTCTGCTCCAGCTCCAGCATCTGCCTCGGCATCAATCCCGATCGCGCCAAGGGCGCAAGCACCTACACGTCGGACCGCACCTGGATGGTGATCCTGGCCGGTGGATTCTACCTTGGACACGGAACTCCCGGTCTCACCGAGATGCTGCGTGAGGGCGATCACTGCGCCTGGTACAAGGACATCGATTCCTGCTTCGCCAAGATCGGCTATTACCTCGAGAATTCGGCGGCGCGCGAGCGCATCAGGCGCGAGGGGCAGGTATTCGTGCGCGAGCATCACACGTTCGACCAGAGAATTCACAATCTGCTTTCCGGCGAAGCCTTCGTGAATCCGCTATCGTAACCAGTGTGACATCTCCGACTGCTCAAAAACATGGTAGTGTAGCGGCAGCGGCAACCGCGCCGAAGAAGCCGGACCGGCCCGTGCGCAAACCCACTCTCGCGCACCGCGCCGAGTACTACACGATGCGCGCGACGATCGGCGCGCTGCGCGCCTTGAGCTGGGATGCCGCCTGCGGCTTTGGGGAACGACTCGGAGCGCTGGGCTATCGTCCCCTCGGAATTCGTAAGCGCGTAGTCGAGCGGCAAATCGCGGCGGCGTTCCCCGACCTCGGCCCTGAAGCCGTAGTGAACCTCGCCCGGGAGTCATACCGGCACCTGGGCCGCACGTTCATCGAGGCGGCGCTCCTCGACAAGCTCGGAAAGGATGGACTCCAGGAGCTGGTGGAGACCGTCGAGGGCTGGGAGGAGGTCGAGGATGTCATGTCGAAGGGGAAGGGCGCCGTCATGGTCACCGGGCATATCGGCAATTGGGAGCTCGCGGGCGCGTACGTCGCTGCGCGCGGAATTCCGCTCGATGCAATCGTCCGCGGGATGGAAAACCCCCTCTTCGACGCCTACATCAACCACACGCGGGAAGAAATCGGGATGACGGTGGTCCACGACTCCGAGGCGGTGAGGCGGACGCCCCGCTCGCTCCGCGCCGGACGAGCAGTCGCCTTCGTCGCCGACCAGGGGGTGATGGGTCTGGCGTCGACGTTCGTCCCCTTCTTCGGACGTCCCGCCAAAACACCGCGCGGCGCGGCGGTATTCGCCTTGCGATTCGAGGTGCCCGTGATTTTCGTCGTCGCGCTCCGCCAGCCGAATGGTCGCTATCGCATCGTCGTCGAGCGAATCGAGGCCTGGCGCACGGGCGATATGGATCGCGATGTCGATGCGATCGTCACGACTTTTACCGAGCACCTGGAAAAGTGGGTTCGGGCCGTGCCCGCGCAGTACTTCTGGCAGCACCGCAGATGGAAACGCCAGCCGCCGGACACGCCGCCAGAGCTGCGAGACCCGGCGGCGTAACCAAACAGGAGGACGATGCTGGATCTGAAACAGCGGCAGCGATTCCTGAGCGACGGCCGCGCGCGCATTGGAATAGGGATCGTCGTCGTCATGGCTCTTGCCGCGGCTCTGGCGCCGCTGATCGCGCGGCAGAGTCCGATCACCATCGACCTCCTCCACATCCTCGAGCGCCCATCGGGGCACCATTGGCTCGGCACCGACATCCAGGGCCGCGACATCTGGTCGCGCCTTGTCTTTGGGGCGCGAGTATCGCTCACCGTCGGTCTCATCTCTCAGGGAATCGCGTTGACGCTCGGCGTGACGATGGGGCTGCTGGCGGGATTCTATGGAAAATGGGTGGACGAGGTCGTGATGCGCCTCGCCGATGTGACGCTCGCGTTTCCGACACTGCTCTTGCTGATCGCGATGGTGGCCGCGCTCCAGCCGTCGGAGGGAGTCGTCTTCGCGACGATTGGAATTGTCGGCTGGGCCGGAATGGCGCGCATCGTTCGAGGCCAGGTTCTCGTCGTGCGGCAGCTCGAGTACATCCAGGCGATCAGGGCGCTCGGCGCCGGCGATCTCCGGATCATGGCGCAGCACGTGTTGCCCAACGTCATCGCGCCGGTCGTGATCGCTGCGACGCTCGGCGTCGCCGGCGCGATCATGGCGGAGGCCGCGCTCTCGTTTCTCGGGCTCGGTGTTCCGCCCCCGGCGCCGAGCTGGGGGTCGATGATTGCAGACGGGCGCGATCTGGATCAACTTCGACGCGCTCCGTGGACGTCCGTCTTCCCGGGAATTGCGATCGGCGCCGCGGTACTGGGCTTCAATCTGCTGGGCGACGCGTTGCGGGACGCGCTCGATCCCCGGCAGTACTACCGGGCAAAGAAAGAGGGAGAGGCTTGATCATGACGCGTGGGTCGTCGCTAATGCTGGCTCTCACATCAATGGTATGCACCGCTCCTCGAGACGACGCGCCCCCGCAGAAGATGGCCGAGCAGGGGCGGCTGCCGCGCGTTGCGCCGAGGGACGGCATCCATACTTCCAACCGGCTCGTAGACCTTTATCTCGCGTGGCCGGGCCACGGGACGAAGGGTCTCCGCGAGCTCAGTCGACTGATCGACACTTATCCGGAGACCCAGGTAGCGGCACGCGCCCGGGCAGGTCTTGTGAATCTCAAGAGCCAGCTCGGCATCGCCGAGTAAGGGCACTCACTTCAACACGAGATGACCATGGTGCTCCAGACTGCTACTCCTTCCTTCACCGAAACATTGATGGCGTCGTTCCGCGATGCGTTCTCGATGATCCTGGGTGCGATTCCACGGATATTGGGCTTCGTCATCGTCGTGGCGATCGGCTGGTTCGTGTCATCGATTCTTGCGCGAGCAGTGACGGGACTCCTGCGAGCGATTCGTTTCGACGAGCTGGCGCAGAAATCGGGACTCGCCGATTTCATGAACAAGATGGGCACGGGCACCGATTCCGCCGGCGTCGTCGCCGGTCTGGTGAAATGGCTCGTCCGGATTGTGGTTCTGCTAGTGGCGTTCGACGTGCTCGGTCTGCCCGCGGTTTCGGACGTGATGCGTCAGCTGCTGCTCTGGCTTCCGAATCTCGTGGTCGCGATTTTCGTCCTATTCATCGGCGGAATCGCGGCGCGCGCCCTCGGCAACATCGTGCGCGGGGCGACAGCGGAGGGTGGATTCACCAATCCCGAGACGCTGTCGAACGTCGTGCGGACGACGGTGTGGGCGTTCGCGATCGTCGTTGCGATCAATCAGCTCGGAATCGCGACAAACCTGATCAACACCCTGTTCACCGGCTTTGTCGGGGCGCTGGCGATCGCGCTCGGATTGTCGTTTGGACTGGGAGGGCGTGACCTCGCGTCGCGCACGCTGGAGAACTGGTACGACCAGGCTCAGGAGGCTAAGCCGAAGAGAAGGTCGCGGGCGGAAGAGTAGTGGTGGCGGTTGCGGCGCTGTGAAAACGGAACTGCAACTGTGAACTGAACCAGGTGGGAGGCGAGAGGTAGAAGGTATGAGGTTGGAGGTACCAGCGCGATGTATGGCGCGTTACCTCACACCTCGCACCAATTACCTCTCACCTCCCACCTTGTTCTTCTCGCAGTTGGTCGTCCTCGGGGGACCGCACGCGATCAACCGAGGGAACAAAGGACGAGGAAACCGTTCAATCATTCGTTACAGGTGCGGGGCGATCGCCGCGCTCGCCTTCTCCGATGTAATAATCGGAATGACCTCGAACTCCACGAGATCGCTCCATTTGGCCATCCACTCGTCCAGGTGAATTCGATCGTCGCAGTCCATCACCTGAAAGCAGCGCTCGAAGTCGGTCGTCACCCAGCTCGAGAGGTACCGGGCACCCTGCGGAGCCATCCGCCCTTTCTCCTTGAAGCGGCGATAGACCGGCTTTGCATCTCCATCGCGGTACGTCTCGATCACCATGAACAGCATGTGCGCCTCGGTTAAGGGCAGTGCAACGGCGACTAACGCAGCTCCGCTGCTGTAGGATGCTTCGGCTGATATAAACCGACTTTCGCGCCGCTCGGAAGAGCGAGTGTCGTTACGACCCCCCATTGTGCTTCCATCACCTGCGTGAAGCTCGCCTTTTTCACTTCCAGAGATCTCATCGTCGCTCGAAGATCGTCGCACATGAAGTACAGCGACGCGCCAGCGACGCCATCATCCGCATTGGGCCTGGCGTGTTCTTCAGAGGGGTGCACGGCAATCTCCGCCGGCGGCAGCGCGAATATCAGCCAGCCTCTGCCGGCATCGACCGATTGGAATTCCAGGACATCGCGCAAGAACGCGCGATCCGCTTCCGGATCCTTGCTATAAAGGAGAAAGTGCGCGCCATTGATCATTTCCGGCCAACTCGGATTAGTCCGTAATCACGCGCGCCCTTTCGCAGCAGATGAAATCCCCCGGCCAGAGGCTTGATCGAAGCCAGGTCGGTTTCAAGGCTCACCCGCTGTCCGTTCAAGTACACGCCTCCTTGCTCGACCAATCTCTTCGCCGCGCCCTTCGATGCCGCGAGCTTCAACGTCACCATGGCGTCCAGTAACCCGGGAGCTTCGCGTGACTCCGCGAAGGGCACTTCCTCGCTCAACGCGCGGAGCACGGGCTCCGACAACGTCGCGGGATCTGCTTTTCCGAACAGTACGCCCGAAACTTCCTCGGCCACTCGCGCAGCTTCTTCCCCG
This sequence comes from Gemmatimonadaceae bacterium, assembly GCA_041484425.1. Taxonomy (GTDB): domain Bacteria; phylum Gemmatimonadota; class Gemmatimonadetes; order Gemmatimonadales; family Gemmatimonadaceae; genus UBA4720. The sequence goes on along the minus strand of JBGPHO010000078.1, from coordinate 1,478 downwards.
TGGACGCGCGCGGTTACCTCGCGTGCCAGACCCTGCTGCGCTTCGCGTTTCTCGGGCGCCGTCTCCATAAGCTCGTCGAGCGCCTCGATTTCCGGTCGCGACAGAAGGGTGAATAGTCTCAGGTACTTCCCGGTATCGCGATCGTCCACGTTGATCCAGTACTGATAGAACTTGTACGGCGACGTGCGCGCCGGGTCGAGCCACACCGCTCCTTCTTCGGTCTTTCCGAACTTGGACCCGCTCGCGGTCGTAACCAGCGGCATGGTAAGGGCATGCGCGGTTTTTCCCTCGACGCGCCGAATCAGCTCCAGGCCGGCGGTGATATTTCCCCACTGATCGCTGCCGCCCATCTGAAGCGTCACTCCCTCGCGGCGACTGAGCTCCAGGAAATCGTACGCCTGCAACAGCATGTACGAGAACTCGGTGAACGAGATTCCGCCTTCGATCCGCGACTGCACCGATTCCTTCGCCAGCATGTAGTTGATGGTGAAGTGCTTACCGACATCGCGCATAAACTCCACCGCTTTGAGCGGACGAAGCCACGCGGCGTTGTCGCGCATGCGCGCGGCCCTGGGGCCGGTAAAGTCGAGGAAGCGCGCGAGCTGCTTCTCGATCGCGCGCGAGTTCGCTTCGATCTCCTCCACCGACGCGAGTGGCCGCTCGGACGCTTTCCCGCTCGGATCCCCGATCATGCCTGTGCCGCCCCCAACCAGCGCGATGGGCCGGTGCCCGGCACGCTGCAGGTGCGCAAGTCCCATAACCGGCACGAGACTGCCTACATGGAGGCTTGGGGCCGTGGGATCGAACCCCACGTACCCGCTCACTTCACCCGTTGCGAGGGCGTCCGCCAAACCGTCCGTGTGTTGGTAGACCATACCGCGCCACGACAGCTCGTCCAGGAATGAATTCTTCGCTTGCATGCGGGGAAGATAGGGACGCCCGCCCACGGTGTCACGTTCGGTGTATCACAGTTATCTTCCTTACTCCGCATGGCCGCCGACACCAACAACAAACTCCGATTCCACAAGCGGCACCCGACGTTCGTACGGGTGGTACTGCTTTCTCTCACCTTCCTCGTTGCCCTCGGCGTCGGGGCGGTGTACAGCACGTGGTCTCTCATCTGTCGCGGAAGCCAGTGCCCGTCGATCGAGAGCCTCGCCGAGTACACGCCGCACCAGACATCGAAGCTCTACGCGGCTGACGGGAGATTCATCGCCGAGCTGGGTCTCGAGCGCCGCACGCTGGTGAAGATCGACGAGATCCCGAAGATCGTTCAGGAAGCGTTCGTCAGCACCGAAGACAAGCGGTTCTACGAGCACGCCGGCATCGATTGGCACCGCGCCGCCAGCGTGGTGCTGCGCTCCCCGCTTCACGGATACTCGCAAGGGTTTTCGACCATAACGATGCAGCTCGCGCGCAACGTCTTCCCCGAGCAGATCTCGCGCGAAAAAAGCATCATCCGCAAGGTCAAGGAAGCG
>JBGPHO010000077.1:0-10298 GCA_041484425.1 Gemmatimonadaceae bacterium | reverse complement strand
GTTTCGCAATGGCGACGACAACTCCAAGGTGCTGATCGTGTTCAACGGCGCTGACCACGGGCAGGCATTCTCGGTTCGCTCGGGGGCCGCGACGTTTGCCTACACGCTTCCGGCTGGGTCGGTCGTCACGTTTGACTGGAAGTAACGACCAACACAATCGCACGGGAGGGACCGTGCCGCGGCCGTTTTCCCACCAGGGCCGCCGGTATGAAAGCTCTCAGCGTAGAGCTGCAACGCTTTGAGTCCCCTGCTTCGGTATTCTCGAAAAACGAGGCAACGAGATGGGACCTGATGTGAACGCCCCATCCCGTACCGCGTCAGGTGCAGGTAATGACACCAGGCATCGTGACGCCGTTGTCACACAGTTTTGCCGACTGTGAATGCGTAGCGGTGGCTGTCCAGGCAGCGGGCGGGCCGGCGACCACAGTCGCGTTGATCGTCACATTCTGCGAAGGCGAGAAACCCTGAAGTGGCGCCGCCGAGGTGGCGGTACCGCCGAAGTACGCACCGTTGTTGTCGGCGGCGTACTGCTCTTCATAGGTCGCCAGATTGCGGAGGTCGGACTTCATCGCCGCAACGTAGGCCTTGTCTTTGGTGCTTGCAAACTTGGGAATCGCGATCGCGGCCAGAATGCCGATGATTACAACTACTATCAAAAGCTCGATGAGCGTAAAGCCCTTTTTATCGCGGTACATTGATGCTCCTGGACGGCGTATTTGGGTGAGGTCTTTCACTCAAAAGACTCGTCCAGACAAAGCGTTGAAACGCTAAGATCGCGTTAAGACCGGTGACAGGAATTGCCAGATGCAAGTGTAAGAAAGTGTAACAAAACGTTATGACAATGCTTGGCATCGAAGCGCGGCGGCGCGGCAGCAGGTGGCAAAATGGCAGCTTCGCGCTTTATCACCCCTCGAGACACGTTCCACCCGCTGAAAGGAGTCGACTACCGAAATCAATGATTCCTTGCTCCGTTTAGCCGCGTCCTTGCTGTGTAGGCAGTGTGCTCAGCTGCCGCTAAGGCAATGTGGCTCAGCTGCCGCCGTTGACCCCTTCGTCAACGGTTAAACGATCAGGAGGAAAAAATGGACGCGCGTTACCTGTACAATATCAAGCTGGTGGGAGTTGTTGCTCTTTCCACTCTCGCAGCGTGCTCCGGCGACCTCACGGGCGCCAACAGACAGCCCGTCCGGCTGTCTTTCACGACTCACATCGCGAGTGCTCCGGCCGCCATTCGCATCTCGCCCGATCTAGTGGTCGGCGCAGCCGGCGACCTCATTCTGACAAAGGTGCAGGTCGTAATCGGAAAGGTCGAGCTCAATGAGAACGATCAGACGAATTGCGTCACCGAGATCGAGTCAGCGGGCGATGAACACGCGCAAGTCGGACAGGAATGCGAAGATGTCTCGCGCGATCCCGTGCTGGTCGACATTCCCGTCGATGCGGCGCTTCATTCGGTGATCAATGTTCCGCTTGCACAGGGAACCTACACGAAGCTCGAGGCCAAGCTGGAGCCGGCTGGCGACATTGCAACGGCGTTCAACACCGCCAATCCGAACCTTGTGGGCAAGAGCGTTCGGGTAGAAGGAACGTATAAAGGCACGCCATTCGTCTTCACGTCCGCCGTGCGAACCGGGCTGGAGATGGAGTTCAGTCCGCCACTCGTGATCGATGCGACCACGATGAACGCGACGGTGACTCTCGATGTCGCGAAATGGTTCCTTGACGGTTCGGGCGCGGTGATCGATCCGAATACTGCAACCGCCGGTAGCAACGCGCTGCAGCTGATCGAGGACAACATCCACCGCTCGTTCCACGCTTTCCAGGACAACGACGAATCGGGTGTCGACGACCACATAGAGCACCCAGGCTGATCATCTGATCAACCGCAAAAAGAAAACGGGGGCATCGAACTGATGCCCCCGTTTTTTCTTTGTGCTCGCACTTACGCGCGAAAATGTTGCAGCCCGACTAGTCGTTCTGGTGGTAAAAGCCCGCGCTCCACTTCATCATCTGATTGGCGAGGGTGTCACGCTCTCCGTCGATGCTGTCGCGCCCGGCTGCGTCCTTCAGCACGCGCGTTATGATCGTGCGCAGCTCGATCTCGATGTCCGGAAGCGAAGCACCACGCTCTCGCTCGTCCTGAACGTGCTGTCGAACTGCCTTGCGGAGCGCTGTGAGCGCGACGAGGGTCCGGTCAGTGGCGCTCCGAAGAGCACGATCCAGCTCTTCCGGCAGGGGGTGGGGCGTTGCATTCTCGGGTCGTGACATTGCGGCGCCTTGAAGCGAGAGAGGCGTCGCCAGAAGCGCCCGTGGTGGTGATCCGCGCGTGGGCGATTGCGTTCTGGTGTGTAACGCACTGCCCCCGTACGCGCGTCTTGGTGCGTGCTACGCGGTGCTATAGTACTCGACGATCGCCCACTTGATGATCTGATCCATCAGAAAGTCGGCGTTCGACAATTCGTGTTCATTCAAGGTCTGCGGGTAACGGCGAGTTCCTTCCTTGGCGCAGGCCTTCATGCTGATGATCATTTGCGCCGGCCCCACGTTCGTATCTCTCAATGTGCAGACGCAGGCTCTCACGCACTCGCGCAGCTCCGCCATCGACAGAGCGCTGCTTCTGACGACGTCGTGAAGCGCGACCTGGAACAGTCGCGCGGTTTCATCCGGAATGGGTGACGGCTTTGTGGCCGCGGTCGATCGCATTTGCGGCATCTCGATCCTCGCGTCGCGCTGGCTGGCGTCGCCAGTAGCGCCTATGCCTTCCGAGAACCGGAAGCGAAAGCACGGCTGGTGACTAAATCCCGTGCGGGCTTGTGGGCCTTTTTTAAACGTATGTCGGGCTGTCATGCAAGGCAATCCCGCGTGCTCCTGCGCACCATTCTGACGATGACCACTCTCCGGGCGATGCGGCCTCCGCCTCGGCTGACGGCTCTCTGACGAGGCAGGGAGAGGTTTCCGGTGACTCTGTCTCCGGAGAAGGTGTGAAGAGAATCAGCATCGCAACGCGCTCGCGCACACTCATCGTAACCGTCGCGATTTTCGCGACTCTCGGCTGTAATCGCGCCGGCTCGTCGAGAACCCAGGCCCGGCCGCTCAAGCCGACCCCAGCCACGAAATCGCATGTCGTCGAGAAGCCGGCCGAGCGGGGGTCGACGTCGGCGTTCCTGCCAACCGAGTCCTGGTAGCGGGGTTCATTTCCCAGCATCGGCACTTCAGCTCCTGCCGGCCACGTCCGGCCTCAACGCAATCGCCTTCCGCAGGTAGACGTGCGTGTCGAGCGGTCGAGGCGCACGCAGCTCGACCTGCACGAGCGTCCTGAGACAGAGCGGCATCGATCCCTCGACTGGAATCTCGCTCGCGCACAAGAGCGGCACGCCGACCCATCCCATCTCACGCGCCGCCAGTGCCGGGAACGCTGACCTGACGTCCTGCGTCACGGTGAAAAAGACGCTGACGATTTCGTCGAGCTCGAGGGAGTTTCGCGCCACGATTTGTCCGAGCAGCTCGCGCGTCGCCTCCGCAACCTGGTGCGGATCATCTTCCTCGACCGACGTGGCTCCGCGAATCGCGTGCGTGCGCCGCCAGAGTTGAGAACGCTGCGACACGACAGCGACGAATCGCGTATGATTGTCGCGCTGATCCTGAATCGCTTCCTCCAGCACACACAGTCCGTACCGCTGGCCCGCGGCGCGACTCGCGATCGCGGCGCGCGAAAGATCTCCGGACTCCGCGACCTCGCGTGCGGCCCCGCCCGTGTCGAACGATTTGCCGGGCTTGATCCACCGGTGCGTCTCGAAGAAGCGACTGCACTGGACGAGAGCAACCGGATGACTCGAGGCACTGCGCAATCCATCGAGCGTGGCGCCTCTGGGAGCGAGCAGGCAGTGACGCACGGCAACGAGCGTCTCCCCGACGATTTGCAGATCTGGATGCGCGGCGAGAGCAGACCATCCTGCCTCCACCTTTCCGATCGTGGAATTCTCGACAGGAATCACGCACGCGTCGGCGTCGCCTTCGTGAACGGCGCGCACGGCACCGGCGAAAGTCGGAACCGGAATCTCTTCCACCGGATGCCGCCATATCTGCGCGATCGCGTTCTCGGCGTAGGCGCCCCGATCGCCCTGAAATGCGACGCGCATCACCAGACCACGCGCGCGAGGATCACCGGACGCGTGCGGTCCCGTACCGTTCCTGTGCAACTCCTGCGATTTCAGCATGACTGCCCCGATAGAGGTCAACGATGTGGGTTGCCGCTCAGCGGTGGGGTTCTCTGAAAATGAGAAGGCCCCCGCTATTGGCGGAGGCCCGGAGTCTTTTTGTAAGCTGCGTCTACTTTACTGCACGCGCGACCGGGGCCCCCATCGGTTGTAGCCGAAGAAGACGTAATAATTGGTCGTGCTAAAGGAGAAGTTGCTCATGGCGACAATCATAGGATCGTAACCCGCAAAAGTAAAGAGCGTGATTACGGGCAAATTGTATTGTCCGGGATCCCGGTTCGCCCCCGCTCACACTTCTCGACGCCGAGAAGCTTAGTTCATGATGATGATTCCGCCGCTCGAACCCCCGAACCTCGGGTTCACGATGTTGTTGAAGATCGAGCCGAAGCTGTAGCTCAGGCCGAGGTTGATGGAGTAAGTGTACGACGTCTGGAGCTGGCGCAGTCGAAGCAGCCGATCCTGATCGCTCAGATTGCCGCGCGGGAGATATAGCTGGTCCCGGAGGAGCGACACAAACGCGAATGAATAGAACGAGAATCCCTTGAACAGCCGAAGATCCAGGCTGTTGAAGAAAACGAGATGCCTCTTCGTGAAATCGTCGATGTACGCCGCGCCTTCGAGCGAGCTGCTCACCGATCCCCACGGCTGCTTCAAACCGAGCGACACTGTCAACGTCTGATCGCCGCGAACTTCGCTCGTCTTGTCGAAAATCGTCGTGTCCTGGTACCTGAAAAAATTGATGCCGGGCGAGTACTGGAACGTGAGAGTCCGCCTCGTCGACTGGGAATAGGGAAAGAAGTTGTACTCGACTGCGGGCGCGAATCGGATCGCGCGCTGTTGATTCAGGAATGTTGACGCCATCCACGACGCGCGCTGTCCGACGGACCACCGTTTGCCGAGGCTTTTTACGACCAGGTCGTTGAAGCCATAGCTGTGTGAGTAGCTGTTGAACTTGCTATTGTCGCTGAGAATGAATCTGCTCTGGCCATAGTTGCCATTCACGCTGAGGACGGTCTTCCACATCTCGGTCGTGCGATTGGCGCTGACAGATGCATTGACCGAAACCTGGCTGTACGACTGCTCGCCACTACCGTATCCGTTCGCCGATAGTGTGAAAACCCAGAGATTCCACGGATCTTTGGTTGATCCTTTCGCGCCCCCACCATCAGGGCCGGTGGGCGCGGTGTATGTGACGTCGAACCGGCCGGCCTGGCCGAGGTGCGCATAGTACCGGACCAGGCTCAGCCTGATAGTTCGCGTCAATCCGTGTCTCACATCATCCTGACTCGCGCTCGGCGGCGCCAGATAGGTGAGCGTGTCGGCGATGTTCGCCAGCTCGTGCAGCCCGATGAAGTAGAGCGTGTACTCGGTCCCACCGCCGCCAGTCTGCTGGTTTGTGACGAGAATGTGCACCTGCGCGTACTGCCGATCGCGCACGTAGTCAACGAAGTTGATTTCCGTATGGATGAAATCGACATCGCACATGCCGCAATCGAGATAGACGCGGAGCCTGATTGGCTGCGGCCCGGAGTCGTTGGGCGCGGGCTGTTGCGCCCCCGCGGAAGAAAACGCGAGGGCCCACAGTGTGGCCAGCAAATAGAGAAACGCAACGCGTCGAGTGCCTATCAAGATTGGCCGGGTGAGATGCCGAGGCTGTTTCTATTCGTTCCGATCAGCTAAGCGATCGCGCCGCTATTTCTTCGCCTTCTGGTAGGTACCGATCAACACAGCATTGCCGACGACGTGACCTTGAATCGCCTTCTCCAGATCAGCCTTCTTCGGATTGCTCAGTCCTGTGAGCACCGTGTCGATTGCGAACAGCTTGAAGAAGTAGCGGTGGCGTCCGATGGGCGGGCACGGCCCCATGTAAACCGATTTGTTCCCGTCGTTGCTTCCCTGCGCGCTGCCGGCGGGCATCCCCTTGTTGGATGCGTTCTCAACCAGGCTGGTGGTGCTCGCGGGAATATTATAGGCGACCCAGTGCGAGAAGACGCGCGTCGGCTTGGCTGGATCGGGTGCGTCGGGATCTTCGACGATGAGCGCGAAGCTTTTCACGCTCCCCGGGGCGCCAAACCACGCGAGCGGCGGGGAGATGCTAGCGCCCTCGCAGGTGTACTTGGTCGGCATCGATGCATCCGGCGCGAACGCGGATGAAGAGAGAGTAAATGTCATTGGCGGGGTGGTGGCTGGGGTTTTGTTGCCTCGCTGGGGGCCGACGTTGGTGATGAGTGCCGCGGTATCCGCGGTCGACGACTTCGACTTTCCGCAGGCGAAGGCGAGAGAAAGAAATGCGATTGCCGTAAGATTGCGAAGGATCATTCTGCGTTCCTTTCTAATGAGTTGAACCTTCAAGACTACATGCCCTCTCGAATGGGCGACAGAGGCGCCCTCGGTGGCCGCGAATCATCCGCGCATGAGAACGAGACGGCTACTGCGAGCCGCGAATTTGCCGAATCTGGATCACGAACCCAACGAGACCGCCGAAGTAAAAGAGCGCGCCGAATATCGTGAGTGCGATCAATGTCGATTGAGCCGACGAATATTTGGCGAGCAGCGTACATAGTGCTCCAGCTGCGGAGAGAGCATAGGCGGTCCCCTTGCCCAATGCGGTGCCGGCGCCAGCTCTGAACGTCTGTGCAATGAAGAACACGACCAATACGATCATGACGCCGAGGCTGGATAGCTGAAGCAGCTTGCTGTCGCCGCGACCAGCAAGGGTTGCGGTTACGGTTGCCACCGCGAGAATGAGCGCGAGGTGCGCGACCCAGTTCACTGCGTCGCGTCGCGCTCTGGGTATAGTGGGCACGGTCGGCCTTGGCTACGCCGCTTTGGAGACGTACGCGAGCATTGCCCAATAATGAGCAAAGCTCCCCCCCATCACGCACAGGTGCCAGATCTCGTGCGATCCGAAGAGCCGCGGCGTGACGCCTGTCGTCGCGCGCGGCCATTTGGTGGCGTGCACCACAGCACCCAGAGTGTAGATCACGCCACCAGCGAGCAGCCAGAAAAAGAATCCTGGAGGAGCGACCGCGAGCAGGGGCCGAACGATGAACACGGCGAGCCAACCCATCCCGATGTACAGCGCAGTCGCGAGCCACTGCGGCGCGTGCATCCAGACGAGCGTCTGAAACACGCCCATGGCGGCTAGCGACCAGACCGCGACGAGAAGCCCGACGCCCAGTCGCCCCCGCAGCAGCACCAGGCAGACCGGTGTGTACGTCCCGGCGATGAGAATGTAGATCATCATGTGATCTAGGCGCCGGAAGTGAGCGACGGCCCGCGGCGAGACTTTGAGCGAGTGGTAAAACGCGCTGGCACAGTACATCGATACGAGGCTCGCGCCAAAGATCGAAAACGCGATAATCTGCCGAGTGCTTCGGTTCTTGACCGCTATCACGACGAGGACCACCAGCCCGAGGATGGACAGAACTGCACCGACCAGGTGAGTCATACCGTTGACGGGCTCGCGGAACGGAACGCGAAATTTCATGTTGGAGAAACTGTGCAAACAGTAGACCCCTATCAGTCCCTTTACTCTCGCCCCGTTTCGCGAAATCGGAAGGTCGTCTGAGGCAGTGGCATCACCCAACCTGCTGATCTTGGGAGCGACTTCCTCAGACTCTCACGAAACGCATCGAGATTCGTACCAGGACCCAGTTGAATCGGGAGCGTCTGCGATCGAAAGAAGTCTTCCCAGTGCGTTACGATAACCTGTGCGGGTTTGAGCACGACTAGCAGGCTGTCGGGCGTATTTGAAACATTCGAAGATGTCGCTGCGCATAACACCGCAAGATCCACTGCGTGCTCGGCGAGCAGCTCGCTGGGCGGAAATCCGAGCGGTGGCTGGTTCGGAGCGTCCTGAAAATAGATTCTGAAGACCGGCTCTCTGGAGCCAGCAGACAGGACGTCAATCAGAAATGCGTATGGCTCCCCCAGTTCCCACTCGCCTGCAGTGTGAGGCAGGCTATCGAGATCGGTGTCGAGGGAGCCGGCTGCGAAGAGGTAGCTTTTTCTCCACGCACGGTAATTTGGCGCGTGATCCGCGATCAGGGCCATGAAGCGATACGCACTGTCGCTCGTGTAGTACCAGACTCCTCGCCGCTCCTGCCTCCCGGCCGCTGTGACGGGTACGGCCACGACTCGCTGTCCGCCATTGGCCCGCAAAGCCGAGTCACCCATCAGCATGTGCCGGACGGAGGGCCCACCGTAAATCGTCGATTTCGTGGCGCGCTTCGTCGCAATGTACGGTATATCCATTAAGTGATCGTAATGGCCATGACCAACCAGGATTGTCGTGGCTCGATCCGCGGCGGCTGGAAGAAGCTTTTCAATCGCCTGAGTGTCTGCCGAGATACGCGGCGTGCTTCGAAGCGGCCGAATCACTCGGGGCCCGACCTTCGAGAGGGAAGGATTGCTGAAAAATGGCGCAGTCAACAGGACGTGACCATGGTGCTCGATCAGCAGCCCCGAGACCCCCAGGTATGTAACGGAAATAACGCGGCCTGAATCGCCACAATCGGCAGGCGCACATCCTACCGCTTGTGGCGACGATTCCAGTTGCCTGTAGATGGTGATCGGAGGACGGCACCCGATCAGGAGGACCAGCGAAATCAGAACCGAATCTGCTCGACGCATAGGTTTGCCTCGCGGCCAACCTGAGAGGAAAAATCAGTGCATCAGGCTAATCCAAGGCTGGTCAAAAGCCCTTCGAACCGCGGATCGCCGCTGATCCGATCATAGACTGGGGCCCGGATTCCAAATGCCAGCGTGCAGTCTCGTGCCGAAGTTGCTTTCCCAAGCCACTCGAACGCGGCATCCGGTTGACCCAGATTGGCATAGATCCACGAGATCATTGTCGGTCCGACGTACTCTTGCTTCGAGCGCTCTAGAAGTTCAGCGAGCACCTTTTCCGCAGAAGCCCGCTCGCCAGCCATCGCGTAAACGACTGCCAGAAGCGCACGCAACAAATTGACTTCTGGCGAGAGCGATACACCTCGTTCCGCGTGATTGATGGCTTCCTTGTACATCCCTTTTGCGGCGTATGATAGAGTCATTGCCAGCAGAGCGAGGAAAGATGTGCGATCCCGCTCGAGGGCCCGCTGGCATTCCGTGATCGCCTGGTCGTACTGTCGCCCATGGTACGAGACGAGCGCGGCTATCCCATTGGTTACGGGAGATAGCGGATCGAGCTCCTGTCCCAGACGGGCGGATTCCGCGGCCTCGCGCTGTCTGTCGACGATGCTGAGAAGCCACGCATAAAAGGTGTGTGCGAGCGCATATCGCGGGTTCAGGTCAATCGCATGGAGCAGCGAAGATTCTGCGGCTTCCCAATCCAGGCTCAGAAGTTGTACGAAGCCCAGGGAAGTGCGCGATTCCGCCAGCTCAGGGGCCAGCTCTACCGCACGCGTTGCGGCCGCGAGTGCCTTGGGGATAACCGTTGAAGTGGGGAGGAATCCCCAGAGTCCGGGCACGCTATACGCATCGGCGAGTCCATGGTGTGCCAGCGCGTAATCAGGATCTTTGGCAAGTGCATGCTCGTAATGACGGATCGCCTTTTCCAGCATGCCCTTCATGTTCCATCGATCACAGCAATGCCGGCCTCGCAGATAGAGCTCGTACGCCGCAACGTTTTCCGTGTGCCGCTTGCCGAGTGCCTCATCCTGCGATGCTGTCAACTTGACCTTGAGCCGGTTGACGATGGTTCGCGCGATCTCGTCCTGAATTTCAAAGACGTCCTCGATCTCTCGATCGTATTGTTCCGACCAGATGTGGTATCCGTCGCGGGCATTGACCAGTTGAGCGCTGATTCGCACGCGCTGGCCCATGCGACGCACACTTCCTTCGAGGATGGCGTTCACATTCAGGAGTTGACCGATCTCCGTGATGCCCAATGACTTGCCCTTGAGACCGAAAGTGGAAGTGCGGGCCGCAACCTTCAGTGTGGGAATTCGCGAAAGCGCATTGAGAATCTCCTCCGTTATTCCATCGGAGAAATATTCGTTGTCGGGATTCTCGCTCATGTTCGCGAACGGCAGAACGCCAATGGATGGCTGCTCCGCATCGCGGAGGCGATTGGCTGCG
>JBGPHO010000076.1:0-10354 GCA_041484425.1 Gemmatimonadaceae bacterium | reverse complement strand
TTCGCGGGATTTTTGCGAAAGCGCCCGGTCAGTCTCGCCAAGGCCGTTACCTGCGATCTGGAGGTTCCGGCCGAGGCCGAGTTCGTGATCGAGGGCTACATCGATCCCGCGGAGCCGCTCGTGGTCGAGGGGCCGTTCGGAGATCATACCGGATTCTATTCCGAGGCTGACCTGTATCCTCAGGTGCACGTGACCGCGCTGACGATGCGGCGTTCGCCCGTCTACGCCACCACGATCGTCGGACGACCACCGATGGAGGATTACTATCTCGGCCACGCCACGGAGCGGATCTTCCTGCCGCTGCTCAAGCTCACGATTCCCGAGATCGTGGATTACCACATGCCGGCCGAGGGGATTTTTCACAACCTCGTATTCGTGTCGATCGACAAGCAGTATCCAGGTCAGGCGTACAAGGTGATGAACGCGATGTGGGGACAGGGACTGATGTCGCTGGCGAAGGTGATCATCGTGCTGGACAAGGACGTCAATGTCCGGAACGTTCAGGAGGCGTGGTGGGTGGCGCTCAACCACATCGATCCGGAGCGCGACGTCAGATTCTCGATGGGGCCGATCGACGTGCTCGATCATTCCAGCAGGGCGTTCACGTACGGGTCGAAGATGGGAATCGACGCGACGCGTAAGTGGCCCGAGGAGGGATTCACGCGCAACTGGCCGAAGCGGATAGAGATGGATCCCGACACGAAGAAGCGGGTCGACGCGATGTGGACGCAACTGGGGCTCGGTCCCAACGACTTAAAGGGGAAGTGATGCGCGATAAGCAAACAACCACGGCTGCGCGAGAGGGCCAGACGCTTCGAGGGCAGGGACTCCTCCTGCGCCACGCGAATCTCGTTCGCCTGCCGCATACGATATTCGCGCTCCCCTTCGCCCTGGTTGGAGTGGTGTTGGCTAGCTACGTGGCGCCGATAACCGTGAGCGATGTAGTCTGGGTGGTTGTCGCCTTCACGTCGGCGCGTTTTGCCGCGATGGGGTTCAACCGGATCGTCGATCGCGAGATTGACGCGCGCAATCCCCGCACGCGCTCGAGGGAGATTCCTTCGGGATCGATGAGTGTGCGCGAGGCGAGCGTGGCCGTAGCGATCGCGTCGCTTGTGTTCTTCGTCGCGGCGTGGCAGCTCAACATGCTCTGTTTCATCCTGGCGCCACTCGCACTCGGCTGGGTCTTGTTTTACAGCTACACGAAGCGATTCACGCGCTGGTCGCATCTGGTGCTTGGCGTCGGTTTGTCAATTGCGCCGGTTGGCGGATATCTCGCCATTACGGGTCATTGGAGCGATCCGTGGTGGATGCTCATCGCGCTGGCGATCGCTGTTGCGACCTGGGTTGGCGGCTTCGATATCCTGTACGCTCTGCAGGACGTTTCTTTTGACCGGGAGAATGGGCTTTACTCGGTCCCCTCCACATTCGGGGAGGCGAACGCGCTGGGCATCGCGCGCGTTCTGCATTTTCTTACCGTCGCTGCTCTGGCTGTTGCGGGATTGGGAGCTGGCGCGGGGGTTGTCTACTTCGCCGGCGTCGTCGTAGCGGGGCTGCTCCTGTTGTACGAGCACTCGCTCGTCAAAGCGAATGATTTTTCGCGGCTCGACGCCGCGTTCTTCACGATGAACGGCGTCATCAGCATCATGTTTCTGGGATTCGTATTCACCGAGCGGCTGCTCAGATGAGCGGCGCACCGCCGATTGTGGTAGGGATAACGGGCGCGTCAGGAGCGCCCTACGCGGTGCGACTGATGCAGCAGCTCGTCGCCGCGCACCGGCCAGTGTCGCTCATCGTGTCGAAGTACGGCTTGCGATTGCTCGACGCGGAATCTGGAATCGGCTCGATCGACGCATTCCGCGAGGCCGTAGGAAAGCACGACTGGGATTCGTGCGTACGGACTTTCTCCAACGAAGACCGCGGTGCGCCACCAGCTTCCGGATCGGCCCTCACGGCGGGCATGATCGTATGCCCATGCTCGATGGGGACGTTATCAGCGATTGCGGTCGGTGCATCACGCTCGCTGATCGAGCGGGCAGCGGATGTCACGTTGAAGGAGCGGCGAAAACTCATTCTCGTTCCCCGCGAGACTCCGCTCAGTGCCATACATCTTGGCAACATGCTGCGTCTCGCCCGCGCAGGCGTCGTTGTAATGCCGGCCGCCCCCGGATTTTACCACCGGCCGAAGCAAGTCTCTGATCTGGTTGATTTCGTGGTAGCGAGGATGCTCGATCAACTAGGAGTCGAGCAGAAGTTGGTGAAACGGTGGGAGGGAGAGAGCTAGCTTCCTGTCCTCAATGCGGCATGGTGTGACTCAATGCCGTATGACCCTGCTCAACAATGCGTCGGCGTGGTAATCGCGAACTGTGATGCCGACCCGTCGCATGTCATGAGAAACACTGAACGCCCAAACGGGGCGCGGAAAGCTCGCCGTCCAATCGTTCTCACCAGACCGACGAAGGTGGTAGAGCGTTAGCCGGTCTGGCGTATCCCATACTCCGAAAAGCATTGACCCATCCGTCAGGAGAGTGGGGAAAGGGAATCCGCCAAAAACTGTCTTTACCGGCGTCACGACGCCATCTGACAACGACATTAGACTCATTCGCACCGAATCGCGGCGCTGCGGCGGCCCTCTTCCGACGAATGCGAGTGTCTTTCCGTCGCGGGACACCGAGAGGGTGCCTATGTGCATATACCAGTCGGGAACCTTGAACGTACGCACGGCCTCTCCGCTGCGAAGAACCCTGATACTTCCGATGCCGTTAGCGGCCCACGCCCAGCCTCCGCCCGGAAGCGATACGAATGCCTCGATGTCCGAATCAGGAAGAACGGACGAACCACGCTGAACACCGGTATTCACATCCAATAACGAAAGCTCGATTCCAGCAGGCGTTTCGGTCTCCAGGGTCAGTGTGCTCGAATCAGCCCAGAAACCGCTAGCCGGTGTGCCACTAATTAGCGTCGAGTGTCCGCCCCCGAAGGGAAAAACGTCCCATCGAGTCTCCTCGCGAGAGCCGGAGCCCGATACTCTGCCGATAAGTACTTTTTTGCCGTCTGGAGAGAGCTCGTTTGCTAGAACAGACGTTGCTGTCATCAAGCGCCCCTTCTCCGGGAACACGCCTCTTATCGCATCGCGGAAATCCAACGCCCACAGATTGAACTCAGTCGTTCCTTCATCGACAACAAAAGTTCCTCCGTCTGCGGATACTCCAACCGAGGTCGGATTGCCGGTATAAACGGTGTCTTCATGCCGACCGAAGAGACCGGTCCGCGCGTCAAATGGAATTCGGATTACGGACAGAAGGTTTGAGCCCGGTTTGTGAGCGCCAATCCAGAACGCGTCGGCAGAACCGCGTGGTACGGGTGGTGAACCCGGTCGCGGAGACATCCTTCCGACAATACGCCCGCTGCGGTCGAACGACACCCATTGCACGGGTGCGCCTTTGCCGGTTCCAGCGATGATCCACCGTGAATTCGGTATGGGAATCAGTCGCGTCGGTGGTTCGCCTTCTCCACGAACGGGAAAACTGTCGCGCGCCACACCGTCCAATCCGCTAACTAATACCCAGAACCTATCCGGCCCTCCTGGGTGAGGAGTGAGCAACGAGTCCCCATCTGCCCAGAATGTGAACAGGGATTTCCCGAGAAGGTGCGCAGTGCCCGCGAGCGTGGATATCAAGAACGTTCCCTGTTGGCCCTTCATTCTGCCGAACGCCAGAATGTTTCGCCGATCTGGACTCCATTCCAGCCCACCCTGCGTTAGCTCGCTTATACTGTCGATGAGTTGTCGAGATGCGGATCCGTCAATGTCCTGAGCCTCGATTCCGTACGTGCAACCCTTTGTTCTGCATTCTGACAGTAGATAAGCCAGGGTTTTTCCGTCGGGCGAAATGTTCGGATAGCTTACGCGACCGGTATTCGTGAGTAGTCTCCGATCACTCAGTACGACCCGAGAATCGGTAGCTCCGTGTAGCGACACGCGGGTGAGGACGACTGCTAACGCGATGAGCACCACTACTGTCGCACCGACTAGCGAGCGGACTCGTGTGGTCCGCGCTATCAGTGAAGTAGTTACGGCCGGCTGCCTCCTTAGTGCGTCGGCGAAGTCCTTGACAGTTGCGAATCGGTCAGCAGGCACTCTGGATAACGCCTTCAAAATTGCGCGTTCGATGCCTGGGGATATTGTCTCTCGCACGCCGCGCAGCGGACGTGCTGGCTCAGTTGCCTTACGGGCGAGGATCGCCTGTGTATTCGAACCTGGGAAGGGTGGGTCGCCCGTTACCATTTCGTAAACCACGCAACCGAGCGCATACACGTCAGTGCGCGCATCGACCTGCTCGCCCTCGTCAGCTCGCTCTGGACTCATGTAGGCTGCCGTACCTATAGCGAGGCCCGGTTGTGTAAGGCGTTGTGAGCTGGCCTGGGTCAATGCGCGTGCGATGCCGAAATCGGCCACAAGAGCGTGACCGTTTTCGAGCAGAATATTTTCAGGTTTAATATCACGGTGAACGATTCCATGGGCGTGAGCGTGGCTCAGGGCATCTGCCACCTCACACGCAATTCCTATTGCCTCGTCGACGCTGAGAATCCTTTCACGCCGAAGATGACTGCGGAGCGTCTCGCCATCCGTATAAGGCATTACATAAAAGGGAAGCCCGCTCGCCTTTCCCGAATCCAGTAGTGGAAGGATGTGGGGATGATTGAGCTTCGAAGCGATTGCAATTTCAGTCAGAAAACGATCGACGCCGAGGACAGCGGCCACATCCGGGCGAAGAATCTTGATCGCTACCCGTCTATCATGCTTGAGGTCGCGACCTACGAACACGGTCGCCATCCCTCCGCGCCCCAGCTCTCGCTCGATCGAATATCCTGGCGCTTTCAGCTGATCGGCGTCTACCGTGAGGGGGGGCTTGGGTTGCGAGGCTCTGACCTCCCAGCTCGCGATCTGTTCACCGCGTACGCGGTCGACCACCGCGCGAGTGTCGGGCGACGGCTCCGCTTCAAACTGGTCAGCGAGGTGACGCGCAAACTTGTCATAGGCTTGTAGTGCACCCGCGCGATCGCCGGCGCGCGCGAGCAATTCAATCAAACGCCTAACCGCGCGTTCATCGCTATCAGTCAGGTCTACTGCTCGTCGCGCCAGGTTAATGGCGTCCGTAAGGTTCTGTTCCTTCTCGCGGCGCTCTGCCGCAACCCTCGCCGATCGCGCAGCAATCGAACGCAATCGGGCGCGCTCGGCTTCGGCCCAACGCTCGAAGGCTGGGGCGTCATCGAGAAAAAACCCGGCGAGAAAGTCGCCGCGATAGAGATCGACCGCATCCTCGACGCCATCCGACCCCGCGTTCTGCTCGAAGGCTACGGCGTCGCACCAGACTAGATCGGGGCTGATGCCAACTTCGTCGTCACCTCGCGAGACCAGCGTACTCTCGCCGAGCGAGTGTCGCAGCACGTGCAACGCGTTTCGCAGTGAAATACGAGCGTGCGATTCGTCGGACTCTGGCCAGAAGAGGCCAAGCAAAGTATCCCGGCGATGGAAACCGCGAGGGTTCGCAACGCAAAGATAGGCAAGAAGCGCCACGCGCTTCGGCTGCGCAAGCAAGGAATGCAGCTCGGACCCACCGGTACGACGGAGGTCGAGCGTACCGAGCGTTCGAAACTCGATCACGGCCATCCCCTGAGCTCCTCGATGCACGCGCTTTCGAGCCGAATCGAGGTGGCGATCGCGAATTCACGCTCGATAAACGGCTGATAAACGGCTCGGCGCGAAGCTCGAACCTACGCTCCGCCGGAAAGCGTGGCAACTGCGCCCGTCCCGCCGGAGCAACGAATCGCGACACGTCGCGGTGGAGGTTTCGATGCTCCGCTTCTCTTACGGGCCCTGGCGTCAGCTGCGGCCCTCGCGCGCCCCCCGGATCGAGATGGGCGTTCGGCTGCTCGCACTCATCGTTCTCACCCCGTCATTGGCCTCGGGTCAACGTCCGCCCGTGATTACAAGCGTTCGCCACGCCAACACGGTGAAGGAGATCCAGTCTTTGGATTGGGTTGGCTTATACGACCAGCTCGAACCCTACGCACGCTGGTGGAAAGAAACCGCCGCTTGCGCCGGAATCCCGCTGCCACCGTCGCGCCCCGACTCTGTTCAGTTCTACTACGTCAACGCCGTCGACTTCGCTCCGGTCCCCACCGATAAGCCGAACCGCATGGTCGCCGGAGTGACCTACGCGGCCAGCGAGCAGATATTCCTGTCCGTATTACGCCTTCGAAACGAAAGCGCGGTCAAGCACGAGATGCTGCACCAGATTCTATTTTGGTGGGGCGAGCGAGACTGGGACGACGACGCTCGAAACGAATTCATGAAGTGCGGTGTGGACAGGCCTGCGGAGCGCATGCCAGCAACTGCGACAAATCATCTCAACTGACTTGGCGGGTCCGCTTCATCTCCTTCGGAAACCTCCGAAACCACGACGACAGCAGCAGCAGCTCGTCGATCTCGTGCGTCGGCACTTGCGCCGTCGGCTTGTCGTCCGGGGAGAAAATGTCTTCCACCAATTGCTTCATCGTCCGGCGATCCTTCGACGACTTCGGTTTTGTTACCTCGGCGCGCACGACGCCACGCCGAATGAGATAGACCTTATCCTCACCTTCGTGGCCGGGCACGGTGTACACGAAGGAGAGATTCTCCACCGCGAAACGAAGCCGGCCGAACTGCGCGCGCAGCGCCTCCAGCCGCTCGAGCTTGTCGCGGTAGACCGCGGCCCGCTCGAACTCGAGCTCCGCGCTCAGACGCTCCATCTCCCCGCGCAGCATGTTGATCGGGCCGTCATCCGCCCCCTCGAGAAACGCGCGGGCGAGCACGACTCGCTCGTCGTATTGCGCAGCCGAGCAAGCCCCGACGCAGGGGCCGAGGCACTTTGAGATCTCGTGGCGGATGCACCCGGGCGTGCGCGGAGACAATTGAAACAGCTCCACCTGGTCGCTGTAGAACATCTTCATGTCGGCGCGGCAGTCGCGGAGCATCAGCGCGTCATTCAGCTCGCGCACCGCTTCTCCCACGCGCTGCGCACCGACGAACGGACCGTAGTAGATGCCGGCCTCCTCACCGGAAGCTCCGCGCACGACCAGCATCTTGGGCGCCGTTCCTTTCGTCAGCTTGATGAACGAGTAGTGCCTCGCGTCGCGCATCATCGCCACGTTGTAGCGCGGCCGGAAGCGCTTGATCAGCCTCAGCTCCTGCAACAGCGCCGCGAATTCGCTCGGCGTGTAATCCCATTCGATTGACCCGGCGGAGCGCAAGATTCGCGCGCCTTTGTCCTCCGGGTACTCGCAGCGGAAATAGCTCATCAACCGCGAGCGAACGCGCTTCGACTTTCCTACGTACAGAACCTCGCCCTCGCTCGAGAGCATACGATAGACACCGGGCCGGTCGGCGGCAGTGTCGCGAACATTCGTTCGCATTATCGCGAGCTGCGCGTCGCTGGTGGGCTGCTTCTCCAGTCGGGCAGCGCCGCGTGTCATGTCAGTGCTGACACTTCACACACAACGTCGTGGCGCGGCCGTCGATGGCATGTGTGGACACGAGCCTGGACCCGCATCGCCGGCAGGGAAGTCCGCCCCGACCATAGGCCTCGAGCTTCTCCACGAACGTGCCGCGCTTTCCCCGGGCGTCGCGGTAGTCGCGAAAGCTGGTGCCACGCGCCTCGATGGCTTCACCCAGAACGGCGACGATCGAATCGCGGAGCAGCCGCGCCTGCTCGAAAGTCACCGCCGCCCCTGGGCGCGATGGGTCGATGCGCGCTCTCCAGAGCGCCTCGTTCGCGTAGATGTTGCCGATGCCTGCGATTTTTCGCTGCTCCATTAAGACTTTCTTGACGGGCTGACTCGTCGCCCGAAGAACTGTCGATAGATGCTCGGCCGTAAATGCGCGGTCAAGTGGCTCGATGCCGAGTTTGCCCGTGTACTCTTCGAAACGATCCGCATCCATCAGCGCAACCGTTCCGAGTCGCCGGACGTCGGCGTAGTGCAGAGCTCTGCCGTCGTCGAGGTCCAGCCGCAGCGTCGAATAGTCGAGCTCGGATCCCGTGAAAGTGCCGTCGTCGATCAGCAGAGCGCCCGTGAAACGCGGCTGCACCACGATGCGGTCGCCAGTGTCGAGATCGATCACCACGAGCTTTGCCCGGCGCCAGCTGCGAAGGATCGTCGCGTCGCGAAGGCGCTTCGCGATCGAGCGCGCACTCACTTCGCGCAGCACATCGGCTTTACGAACGGTAACCTTTTTTATCTTCCGCCCGCGGATCGCGCCGTCGAGATCTCGCGCGATCGTTTCCGTCTCAGGTAATTCGGGCACCGCGCATGACCTCCCGCCATCCGATATCGCGTCGCAGCTGCTTCCCCTTGAACGACACCTGCTCGGCGTGGGATCGCGAGAGCTCCGCGGCCTCGATCAGACTCGACGCGACCGCGGTCACTGCGAGCACCCGACCTCCAGCGGTCACCAGCTCATTCGTCCATGGATTCAGCGCCGTTCCCGCGTGGAACACCTCGACACCCTCTTCGGGCGGCGGGAGCTGGATGACGTCGCCAGTCCGGGGATCCTCCGGATAACCGGCCGCGGCCACCACGGTCGTAACGGAGGAGAGAGGCTTCCAGTCCGGAGGGCGTGCGCGGCTGAGCGAGCCGCCGCCGGCGACAGCCGCGACCAATTCGAGCAGCGACGAATCCATGAGCGGCATCAACGCCTGGGTTTCGGGATCGCCGAACCGGCTGTTGAATTCCACGACCTTGGGTCCTTCGTCAGTGATCATTAGTCCGGCGTAGAGCAGACCTGTGAATGGCGACCCGGCGTCACGCATCGCCGCGAGCGTAGGCCTGATGATCTCGGACATCACGCGGGCGACGAGCTCAGGCTTGGCGCGTGACGTCGGAGCGTAGGCGCCCATTCCACCGGTGTTGGGCCCGAAATCGCCCTCGTGCAGCCGCTTGTGATCCTGCGCCGCCAACAACGGGAGAGCCTGCTGTCCATCCGTGATTGCGAAAAGCGAGATCTCTTCCCCTTCCATGAACTCTTCGATGAGTATCTCGCGTCCCGCCGCGCCGAAAACCCGGTCGCTCAGCATCGCGTTGATCGCGCGTTCCGCTTCGACGGCACTCTGCGCGACGATCACGCCCTTTCCGCCGGCAAGGCCCGACGCCTTTATCACCACCGGCGAGTTGAAATCTGCGAGTGCTGCCTTCGCTTCCTTGGCGTCGGTATGCTGCACTGCCCGCGCGGTCGGGATTCCGGCCCGGACCATCAGCTCCTTGGCAAATCGCTTCGACGTCTCGATACGCGCCGCCTCTCGCGTCGGACCAAAGATCGGGAGCCCGCGCGACTGAAAGAGATTCGCGATTCCCGCTTCCAGTGGCGTCTCCGGTCCGACGATGGTCAGATCGACCATCTCTTCTTCCGCGAGATGAGCCAGGTCCTCGAGTCTGTCGACACCAATCGGGACGCATCGCGCGATCGAGGCGATCCCAGGATTTCCGGGTGCAACGATCAGATTGATGTTCGGATCATCCCGGCACAGCTTCCAGGCAAGAGCATGCTCTCTTCCGCCCCCGCCAACGATCAGCACGTTCATGCGAACGCTTGCTCGAGGTCGGCGAGAAGATCCGCGACGTCTTCGACTCCGCATGAGAGCCTGAGCAGATCATCCCTCAGTCCGAGCGACGCGCGCCGCTCGGGGGGAACCGATGCATGGGTCATGGAAGCGGGGTGACTGATCAGGCTTTCGACACCGCCGAGCGACTCCGCAAGGGAAAAGACGCGGACCTTGCTGAGGATTTTGGCCGCTTTCTCCTTGCTTCCCGTGAGCACCGAGATCATTCCGCCGAAGCCCGTCATCTGACGTTTCGCCAGCTCGTGCTGTGGATGCGAGGGCAGCCCGGGATAAATCACGTTCTCGGCTCCGAGCTTTTCCGCGAGCCACGCCGCGATCTTGCGGCCGTTCTCGTCGTGGCGAGGCATCCGCAGGTGCAGAGTCTTGGTGCCCCGCAGCACCAGCCAGGCGTCGAACGGGCCAGGAACCGCACCGGCCGTGTTCAGAATGAACTGCATCCGCTCCGCGAGCTCGTCGTCACGGACCACCGCGATTCCGCCGACCATGTCGCTGTGGCCGTTCAGATACTTCGTGGTCGAGTGATAGACGATGTCCGCGCCGTGGTCGAACGGCCGCTGGAAATAAGGCGAAGCGAATGTGTTGTCGACGATAAAAAGGGCATTGTTGCGCTTTGCGATCTGGCCGACGGCCGTAAGATCGGTGATGCGCATCATCGGATTGGTCGGCGTCTCCATCATGATCGCGACGGTGTTCTTGGTGCA
>JBGPHO010000075.1:0-10467 GCA_041484425.1 Gemmatimonadaceae bacterium | reverse complement strand
GCCTTCGCCGATCGACGTGACGATCACCGCGATCGGCTCATTGGCGTCGTGTGAGACCGGCACCGTCTCGAGGTGGAAGTCGCCCACAATCACGGTGCTTTTCCGGGGCGTCAGAATCGTGCGGAGCTCCGACCACTCGGGGCACATCATTCTCGTTCCGGCCGTGCAGACGACAGTCCAACCCCATTTTCGCGCGGCCGAGGCAACGCCCTTGACGTGATCCGTGTGCTCGTGGGTGACCACGACAGCATCGATCGATTCGGGGGTGGCGGCGGCGATGGCGAGTCGCTGCTTGAGAACGCGCGGAGCGAAGCCGGCGTCGACCAGTATGCGCGAACGCGCTGTCTCGATCAGAACTGCATTGCCGCTGCTGCCGCTACCAAGAACCCACAGCTTCATCAAGCGCCCCAACGTTTTTTATGCGCTTCCGCGAGCTGCTTCCTCGCCTTCTCTCCAAGCTCGACATTCCGGCGCGCCATCACCCGCTCGGCGACTGCAAAGAATTTAATAATGTCGTAGGTATCGTAGGGCTCGCCATCGCCCCAGGCGAATGGAGGTACCACCTTGGGCGGCATGTTGGCGCCGAAGACATTCGCGCCCGCCCCGATGACGCTGCCGGTGGTCAGCATGGTACCGATGCCAGTCTTGGCGTGATCGCCGAAGAATGTCCCGAGAAACTGCTGGCCCGTGTTGCGGAGTCCTGACGGCGTCCAGAGCTGAACGGGACCGTAGGTGTTCTTCATATTGCTGGTCGTCGTCATCGCGCCGAGGTTGACCCAGCGTCCCAAGTAAGAGTGCCCCACGAATCCCGTATGTCTCTTGTTGCCGTGTCCGAGAAAGATCGAATTGCTGAGCTCGCCCCGCACCTTGCAACGGTCACCGATGGACGACGCCGCGACCCGATCTCCGAGGATCTGCGAATCGCGACCGACCGAGATGGGTCCGACGAGATGAGTGAATGGCGCGATCACTGCGCCACTGCGGATGAGTATCGGTCCGGCCGACGCATCGAGCACGACCTGCGGTCCGATCTGAGCGCCTTCCTCAACGAATATCCCGTGATCGCCTACCTTCGCCGCCTTGGTTTTCGCAGTCGCCGCGAGAGATTTCGCGCGCAGCGGAATGTCCTCCATCAGCTGCTCGCCCAAGGTGGCAATGAAATCCCACACTTCGTTGATCCAGCGTCCCTTGATCCTCTGCCCGCCGAGAGTGGTCTGGATCGATCCAATGTCGATCGTCCCGTCAGCGAATTGCGAGACGGGGAACGCCCGGGCGAGTCTCACTGCGCACGCCGCGCCTTCGCACATGAGAAGGTCGAACCGTTCCAGATTCAGATCGATCGGGATCACACAGCGGGTGTTCACGAGGATCGAGCCCGCTGGAAGCTCTGAGTTCGGCGTGACGGCCGGGGGCGCATTGCCTTCCTGGAAGTGCGCGAGGTGGGCGGAGCTGATGAAGCCCGCGCTCGCGAGGCCAGTGGCCCGCTCCCAGCGCCTGCGAATGAGCGAGGTGCCGGCCCGCAGCTCGGAGCCGGGCCGCGTCAGCGCAAACGGCTCGAACTGCCGTGCGCGTATATCGTCGAAAAAGTAAAGAGCACTCATGCTTTCGCCTGCTCGCCCGCCGGGAGCGATTCCACCAGCCGCTTCAGATCCGCCGCTTTCTCGCGCGTAGTTACGAGCGTCAGCCCATCGTGCACCACTACGACGAGGTTGTCAACGCCATAAGCCACAACCGTGCCGGAATCAGTGTGCACGACATTGTCGGAGCAATCAAGCATGTGCACGGCCCCGGTCGTGACGTTGCCAAGTTCATCCTTGTCGCGCACGCGGCCAAGGGCGGCCCAGGTACCGATGTCGTCCCAGCCGAAATCGCCTGGAATGACCGTCACGTTCTTGCTCCGCTCCAGCACGCCGACATCGACCGAAACCGGCTTGGTGACACGGGCAAAGAATTCCGGCGCTTCGGCGTCCCGATCGAGTGTGAGTGCCCTTGCCAGCTCGGGCGTGTGCTGCTTCACCTCCGCCAAAAAATCGCCTACGGTCCAGACGAAGATTCCCGAATTCCAAAGATAGCCCTCCGAGCGCATCTTCTCGGCACGCGCACGATCCGGTTTTTCGACGAACCTCTTGACTGGTGATCCACCCTTTTTGCCCGGATTGACAGCTTGGATGTAGCCGAAGCCCGGGTCAGCGCGAGTCGGCACGACGCCGACCGTAACGAGCGTGTGGTTTTTCTGCGCGATCTCTTCAGCGTCTAGAAGCACTTCCCGGAATTGCGCGTCGTCGCCGATGAACCAGTCGGCGTGAACCGAGATCATCGTCGCATCCTCCTCGTCGCGACGCTCGATGGCGAGCGCAGCCCACGTCAGCGCAGCAGCCGTTCCGGCGGGCCGTGGCTCGGCGACAATGTTCTCTCTGGGTAATGCAGGAAGGAGCCTCCGGATCGCCTTCACTAGGCTCTCGTTGGTGAGTACCAGCGTGTGAGCGGGGTCCACGATCGCGGCGAGCCGGTCGACTGCATCAACCAGCAGCGGCTTGTCCGTCACCAGGGGCAGCAGTTGCTTGGGACGCTCGGGCGTGCTGAGCGGCCAGAATCGCGATCCGACTCCGCCGGCGAGAACGACTGCCCAACGGCTCACTCGCCGCTCATTCCGGCTTCGTCAGGCGCTCCGGTGAGACGCGCGACGAGCGCGTAGAGTTTTTTTGGACTGAACGGCTTGGTCAGAAACTGCGTCGCTCCCAGCGCCAGAGCATCGCGCTCGTGTTTCGCGTCGCCGCCGGCTGTGAGAATGATGCAGGGGAGTGATTTGAATCTTTCCTGCTCGCGAACCCGTCGCAGCACATCGAGACCGCTCAGCTTCGGCATCATGAGGTCGAGCAGTGCGAGATCCAGGTGCTCGTCGTTGTTGATGAACTCGAGCGCCTCCTCTCCGTCATACGCGAGACTGACTCTGAAGGGTCCCTGCTCGAGCTTCATCTTGATGATCCGCCCGATGTGCGGCTCATCGTCCGCGACCAGCACGTGACAGAGACGAGTTGCGGTGTCGGGCACGTCAGATCAGCGAGGCGATGTTGCCGCGGTAGCGGCGAACGTCGAATAGCAGTCCGCCCAGGTCGGCGGACTGACGGAGGAGCACGAGCAGGAGCGTGTCGTCAGCAAGTGCGGCAATGATTGCGTATCCCTTTTGGTGTTCCAGTATGGCAGTGTTCATCGGACCCTGGATTGTGGCCAGGCCGAGGCTCTCCGCCTCTGAAACAAGAGCCGGAACCCGCGCGGCGAGGTCCTCGTTGTTCAATCCCGGCGCAGCAAATCCTTCGATCAGCAGACCGTCTTTTCCCAGTACGAGAACGGCATCAACTCCGGGGCGCTGGCGAAGCGCGCTCGTGAAATCTCTGATGTTGGGCATTGAGGGGTGAGGAAGTTGCGAAGCTAGGAAGCGGAAAGAGTGAAGTCAAGCGCGGCAATCGCTTGAACTGTCATAAGTTACGGGGTATTATCGTGAAGCAACCCCTCCAGTCTCTCATCTGTCTCATCTACCGAATGAAAGCTCGTCTCTCACTACTCGCGGCGATGTTTGTCGTGGTCGGTCTGAATGCTTGTGGCAATCCCACGAGCCTAAAGGCAATCCTTCCCACATCCGTCGACTCGCTGTCCGTCTTTGCGCTGTCGGGCACGCCTCCAACATACCCGAGCGGCATCGCGATCCTTTCGCGACAGCCGGTTCGCGTTGACGGCTTTGCAGCTTTCGATGTCGCGTTCGACATCGACGCTGCCGGCAGCGTCGTCATCTCTCCAGTCAAGCTCGTGGTGATCACGCCCGGCGGGTCGCGTCCGGTTGGCATGCTGAAGGTGCCCGGCACTTTCGACACTGCGCTCGAGGCTCCAAAGACAGGCTACGAAGCGGATTCGTCGCTCGTTTTGGCGCCTGGCGAGGTAGTGATCGTTCAGTCTGCCCACAACACCTCCGGCGATCTGTGCCAGTTTGCGCTCAATCCGAATATCTACGCGAAGATCGCAATCGACAGCGTCGTTCTCGCGTCCAGAACTATTTTCCTCCGCTTGGGTCTCGATCCCAATTGCGGGTTCCGTTCATTCGTAACTGGAATTCCTACCAGCTGATTCGTGCACGACCTGAGGATGGTGCGCGAGCACATCGACGCACTTCGCGCTGGCATGCGCCGGCGCGGCGCTCTCGATGCGCTCTCGCCGACCATCGAGCGCGCGATTGCTCTCGACAAATCGCGCCGCGACACCATTCAGGCCGTTGAGGAACGAAAGGCCGCGCGCAACACCGTCACCCAGCAGGTAGGCCAGCGAAAGCGCGCCGGCGAATCCGCCGACGATCTTCAGCAGAAGTCGCGCGCGCTGGGCGACGAAATCGCGCGGCTGGATCGCGAGCTGGCGGAGACCGAGGGCGAGCTGTCGGCAATTCTGCTCGAGCTCCCCAACATTACTCTCGACGAGGTTCCGCCCGGCGGAGAGGAGAACAACTCCGCGGTGAGGAGCTGGGGCACGCCGCGCGAAGGATCACGGGTCCAGCCGCACTGGGAAGTCGGCGCCAGGCTCGGAATCATCGACTTCGAGCGCGGCGCCAAGATCAGCGGCTCGGGTTTCATCGTGTTCCGAGGGATCGGTGCGCGTCTCGTGCGCTCGCTCATGAACCTCATGCTCGACGTTCACACCGGCCAGCACGGCTACCAGGAGACGTGGGTTCCGGTCGTCGTCAATCGTGCGAGCATGATCGGCACGGCGCAGCTGCCCAAGTTCGAGGAAGACATGTATGCGCTGAAGGGCGAGGACGCGTTCCTGATTCCCACCGCTGAGGTGCCACTCACGAATCTCTTTCGCGACGAGATACTCCCGGAGTCAGAGCTGCCAAAATCCCTGACGGCGTATTCGCCCTGCTTCAGACGCGAGGCAGGAGCGGCGGGGAAGGACACGCGCGGGCTACTGCGCGTGCACGAGTTCGATAAGGTGGAGCTCGTGCGTTTCGTCACGCCCGAGACCTCCGCCGTTCAGCTCGAGATCCTCACCGGGCACGCCGAGCATATTCTGAAGCTGCTCGAGCTTCCATATCGCGTCGTTCGGCTCGCGTCCGGCGACACCGGGTTTGCCAGCGCCCATACCTACGACCTCGAGACGTTTGCGCCAGGAGTCGGCAAATGGCTCGAGGTGTCCTCGTGCAGCAACTTCGGGGAGTTCCAGGCGCGGCGCGCCAACATCCGCTACAAGCCCGCCGACGGTGGAAAGCCTCGCTTCGTCCACACGCTCAATGGCTCCGGGCTCGCCTTTCCTCGCGTCATCGCATCAATTCTGGAGCATCACCAGCAGGAGGATGGCAGCGTGCGCGTCCCCGCTGCGCTCAGCACCTATCTCGGCGCCGAGCGCCTGGCCTGAGCGATGCGCCGGCTCGCTCCGGTAACACTCGTCACCATCGGCGTGCTCGCGCTGCTGGTGTGGTACGTCATCTACACGCGCGGCGTCGTGAGAGAGCTGAGGCAGGAGGCGTCTCGCGTCGGGCTGATGTACGCGCGCGTGTACAACGGGCTCAGCGATCCCAATCCCGACGGCGCCACCGCCGCGCTGCTCGACCTGTCGCGCCACATTCGCGAGTCGGGAGTTCCGATGATTCTCACCGACGTAGAGGGAAATCCGACCGACACTGCCAATCTTCCGTTCTCGTCGGCGCTCGGCTCGAAGGAGATACGAACCTACATTCAGGAGCTCGACCAGCAAAACGTACCGATGGTCGAGCCCGGCGTGGGGACGGTTCATTTCGGCAACACCGCGCTCGTTCGGGGCCTGATTCTCATTCCCGTGCTTCAGTCCATTCTGATCGGGATGGTGCTTCTCGCCGGCGCGTATGCACTGCGCACTCGCGGCCGCGCCGATCGCGAGCAGATCTGGGCGGGCATGGCGCGCGAATCCGCGCACCAGCTCGGCACACCACTCTCCAGCATCAGCGGCTGGATCGAGCTGCTGCGCGAGACCGAGCCGGAGGCGACGACGGTCGCGGCCCTCGATCACATGGAGGCGGATCTGGAGCGGCTGAAACGCGTTGCGCACCGGTTCGAGCGCATCGGCCGGCCTCCCAGGCAGGAGGCCGTGGACCTCGGCATTCTCGTGGACCGGGTGGCGGCCTATTTCAGGGCGCGCGTTCCAACGCTCGCCCAGCGAGTCACGGTCTCGTCCTCGCATCACGGCGATCTCGTGGTTCAGGGAGATCCGGTGCTGCTCGAATGGGCGCTCGAGTCGTTGACGAAGAATGCGATCGATGCGCTGGCCGGAAGGGATGGAAAGGTGGCGATATCGGCCGAGACGCTGCCCGAGGGCCGTGTGCGGGTGCGTGTGTCGGACGACGGCCCCGGCATTCCCCGCGAGATCCGCAACCAGATCTTCGATCCGGGGTTCTCAACCAAGGAAAAAGGGTGGGGGATCGGCCTCTCCCTCGCGCGCCGCATCGTGCGCGACAGTCACGGGGGAGAGCTGTTGCTCGTTCCCTCCGAGCGTGGCGCGACGTTCGACATGGTTCTCGGCTGATCGCGTTATCTTCAGATGATGTCTGATTCAACGAACGCGGCTACAGTCGAGCGGACCGAGCCCCTTGCCGGCCTCAATCCGGCGCAGCGGGAGGCGGTGCTTCATTTCGAGGGCCCGATGCTCGTCCTTGCTGGGGCCGGCTCGGGCAAGACGCGCGTGCTCACCACCCGCATCGCCCGGCTGATCGAGCATCACGGAGTCGATCCGTCGCGCATCCTCTCCGTCACCTTCACGAACAAAGCTGCCGGTGAGATGCGCGATCGAATCGCGCGCCTCCTCGGCGAAGAGCCGAGAGGAATGTGGAGTGGAACCTTCCACGCGATTGGAGCGCGCATCCTCCGCAGCTCCGCGCACCACGTGGGTCGGACCTCCAGCTTCACGATCTATGACGAGGACGACTCGCTTGGCGTCGTGAAGAGAATCATGGAGCGTGAGGGAGTGCCGCAGAAACAGTACAGCCCGAAGGTGATCGCCTCGCTCATCTCCGACGCGAAGAACGCGCTCGTCCCACCGGCCGAATACGAGTCACTCGCGATGGATCCGGTATCGCGGACGGCCGCGAAGATCTACAGACAGATGGAGCCGACGCTCCGCGCCGCGAACGCGGTGACCTTCGACGACCTGCTCGTACTGCCGGTCGAGATATTCCGCCAGGACGAAACGACGCTCGCCCGCTATCGCGACCGTTTCCAGTTCATACTGGTCGACGAATATCAGGACACCAATCGCGCGCAGTTTCAATTCATCAAGTTGCTCGGGAGCGGACACGGCAACGTCGTCGTCGTGGGCGATGACGATCAATCGATCTACGGCTGGCGCGGCGCCGACATCCGCAACATTCTCGATTTCGAGAAGGAATTCACCGCGGCGAAACTCGTGCGCCTCGAGGACAACTACCGCTCCACGCCCGATATCCTCCACGTCGCCAACGCGGCGATCACCCAGAATATCGGCAGAAAAGGGAAGACGCTTCGGGCGACCCGCGAGGCCGGGGAGCCGGTGACGCTCCTCGCCGCCCTCGACGAGCGGGACGAGGCCGACTTCATTCTCGAAGAGATCAAGGCGCGCCGGAGTCGGGAGGATCGCGGTTTCAACGAGTTCGCGGTGCTGTACCGGACGAACGCTCAAAGTCGCGCGATCGAAGACGCACTGAGGCGTGAGGCAATTCCGTACCGTCTGGTTGGATCCGTTCGCTTCTACGATCGCCGCGAGATTCGCGATCTGATGGCGTACCTCAAGCTCATCGCGAATCCCTCCGACGAAGAAGCGTTCCGCCGCGCGATCGCCGTCCCCAAGCGCGGTATCGGCAACAGCACCGTCGATACTCTGTCCGCGCGTGCGCGCGAGGCGCGCGTGCCGCTCTCGGAGGTCGCGGCGCGCGAAGATCTCCAGGAATCGCTACGCCCGGCGGCCCGCAAGGCGCTGGCGGATTTCACCCGCATGATTTCCGGGCTGCGGGAGCGGGCAAAGGACACAAGCGTCGACGTTCTGATTCAGGAGCTCATCGGCGAGATCCGCTACGTGGAGTATCTCCAGGCTGAGGGTCCGGAGTCCGCGCGCGACCGGATCGAGAATCTGAGCGCTCTCGTCAACGGGGCGGCGGAAACCGTCATCGATGACGGCGGCGAAGTCGGCCTGACCCCGCTCGATCATTTCCTTCAGCGCGCGATGCTAGTGGCCGGCGCGGACGCCCTCGACCCTTCCGCCGACGCGGTCACGCTGATGACTCTCCACAACGCCAAGGGACTCGAATACCCGGTGGTATTTCTTACCGGGCTGGAAGACGGCCTGTTTCCCCTCTCGCAGTCCTTCGACGATCCCCCCAAGCTGGAGGAGGAGCGACGGCTGTTCTACGTGGGGATCACTCGCGCGGAAGAGAAACTTTACCTCTCGCACACGGAGATGCGCCGGCGGAACGGCGAGCTCCTGCCGTCAATCCAGTCGAGATTTCTCCGCGAGATTGCTTCGTCCAATCTCGACCAGAGGAAGACGCTGAGGGTGAGCGCGATGGGGCGCGGAGCGGCCGGCCGCGACAACGGCTTCAAGGGTGGCTATCAGTCGCGCCGCACCCACGACGTTCCTTCCTGGCGCAAAGTAGACCCGATCACCGAAGCCGAGCGGTCGCAGGACGAGCCTCGTTACGTGAAGGGAGAACGAGTCAAACACAAGCTGTTTGGCGACGGATCGATCGCCGAGCTGTCGGGCGTTGGCCGCGAAGTGAAAGCGATCATCGATTTCGACGACGAAACCGTCGGACGGAAAACTATCAAGCTTGCTTACACAACACTCGAGCGCGGGCAGGAATAGTGGCTGTCACACGTGAGGATGTGTTGCACATCGCCGAGCTGGCTCGCCTCGGTGTCGAAGGCGCGCGGGCCGACGAGCTGACGAAGGAGCTGAGCGCGATCCTCGCTCACATGGAAGTTCTGTCGGCGGTGGACACCGCCTCAGTTCCGGCGACCGCTGGAGTCGGCGCCGAAGGGACGCCGCTGCGGCCGGACGTGCGCGTGCCGCCATTGATGGAGCGGACGCTCGAGCAGTTCGCCCCCGCCATGCGCGACGGCTTCTTCATCGTTCCGCGTCTCGCGACGCACGAGGATTCCGCCGAGAGCAGCGCTTGACCGTCGAGAGCTTCGACAAGCTCGGCGCTGCGACGATCGCGTCGAGGGTGAGCGCCGGGGACGCATCACCCTCCGACATGATTCGAGCGTCCTTCGAGCGCGCGCGCGAGATCGGCGTCGGCCGCGACGGTCTCAACATCTATCTTCACTCCGACGAGCAGGCGAGTCTCGAAGAGGCCGAGGCGATGCAGCAGCGTCTCGGGAACGCGACCGACGCCGGCGTCCTGGCGGGCGTTCCCGTTGCGATCAAGGACAACATTGCGTCGCTCGGCCTGCCCACAACCTGTGGGTCGAAGATTCTCGAGGGATATGTCAGCCCTTTCGAAGCGACGGCTATCACGAGGCTACGCGCGAGTGGGGCGCTGATCGTCGCGAAGACGAACATGGACGAATTCGCGATGGGTTCGTCGACGGAGAACAGCGCGTACGGCCCGACACGAAATCCCCACGATGTTCGCTGCGTTCCCGGCGGATCATCTGGTGGCTCGGCGGCCGCGGTCGCCGCGGGCATAACACCAATTGCGCTGGGATCAGAGACCGGTGGATCCGTCCGCCAGCCAGCCGCTTTCTGCGGCGTTGTCGGCGTGAAGCCGACTTACGGCCGCGTCAGTCGTTACGGCCTCGTGGCTTTCGCATCTTCGCTCGACCAGATCGGCGTGCTCGGCCGGACGGTCGATGACGCCGCGCTTGGCCTCGAGACGATTGCCGGCTTCGACACGATGGATTCGACCAGCTCCAACGCGGACGTTCCCATCTATCGAATGTCCGCCCTCGGCGGGCCCGCGCCCGACAAGCGGAGTCCGGACACGGAAGCGATTCGCATCGGACGGAGCCGAGTTCCGATCCCTCCTCCTGCGAGCGCAAAAACGCTCGCTGGAGTGGTCATCGGAAAACCGAAGGAATACTTCCCCGATTCGCTGGACTCGAACATAAAAGACCTTTGCGATCGCTCTCTCGATCGTTTCCGCTCGATGGGCGCGACGATTCGGGACATCTCGCTGCCGCGTTCACCGCTCGCGATTCCCGTGTACTACATCCTCGCGCCGGCGGAAGCATCGTCCAACCTCGCGCGATTCGACGGCGTGCGATACGGACTGCGCGTCGATCCCGGCAAAGGACTGAAGGCGATGTACGAGGCGACGAGGTCGCAGGGGTTCGGGCCCGAGGTCACGCGTCGCGTACTACTCGGGACATACGTTCTTTCGGCCGGCTACTACGACGCTTACTACAAGAAGGCGCAGGCGGTACGGACCCTCATCAGCGATGATTTCCGCTCGGTGTTCGCGAGTGGCGTGAGCGCGATCTT
>JBGPHO010000074.1:0-10532 GCA_041484425.1 Gemmatimonadaceae bacterium | reverse complement strand
TTGAACCACTTCACTTTGCCGGTCGTACGCATTCCCTACTCCTGGAAAATTGTGTCTTGGGGAGCTGAAACACGCCCGACCCTCGACAATCTGATACGCGGGTCTCTTAAACCCCGCATTGGACTTGAGCCCGTAGCAAGGGTGTTCACCCGTACTCCTGGCTCGACTTGGCGGAAAAATAGCAAGGACCGGCTGAGCAGACAATAGAGAATTCAGAGACCTATCCTATGTACCCCCGTTACGAAATATTCGGTCTCCCCAAAACAGGACGTAGGGACTCCCCGGTGCTGCTCATAAGTCAGCGACACTTGTTTGCCGGCATTTTGCTCGAGGACGTGGGCTACCGAGTCGTTCCGGACGGTAAAAGTGAAGATTTGAGGCATCGTTCCGGGCAAATTTGCCATGGCGAGCTCGCCTTCCCACGTCTTACAGAGCCATCCTTTCTTGGAAATCTTCTGGATATAGCCGGCCCGTTCGCCCGATGCGTAGGTGTAGCCGAGCGCTATCCAGATCCATAGAGCAATGACGACCACAGGAACGAGGAGAAGAATGAGCAACACGATCAACACCTTATTTCGCGTCTTTTTTGCCGGAGCGGGAGCAATCGCGGTCTCCGTAATTTCCGGGCTATCAGCCATCTCAGCTCCATGGAAGGGAAGCAGCGTGCCGTTGCATGCAGTCCTCGCGAGAGGGAATTAGCTTTCAAATTCAACACACGCAAGAACCGTTGACCACTATCGCGCGCAGAAAGACTGCGATTGCCGTCGTGGGTGGCGTACCCGTCGGGTCGGCCCATCCCATCGTCGTGCAGTCCATGACAAATACCGACACCGGTGACGCCTCGAGTACGGCTCTCCAGGTAGCAGAGCTGGCGAGAGCGGGAAGTCGCCTGGTCCGTGTTACCGTGAACAACGACGACGCAGCTCGCTCTCTGCCGGAAATCGCGAGCAGACTCGCTGACATGGGAGTCTCCGTTCCGCTGATCGGAGACTTTCACTACAACGGTCATTTGCTACTCGCCAAGTATCCCGCGGCGGCAGAGATACTCGCCAAATATCGAATCAATCCGGGCAATGTCGGTGGAAAGCGGCGCGACGAGAATTTTCGAACGATCATCCAGATAGCACTCGACAACGACAAGCCTGTCAGGATCGGTGTGAACTGGGGCTCACTCGACCAGGATCTCCTCACGACGCTGATGGACGAAAACGCGCGTAGCGTCCAGCCGCGTGCTGCGAAGGAAGTCTACATCGAGGCGATGATCCAGAGCGCGTTGCGCTCGGCATTCATCGCCGAGGAAATGGGACTTGGTCATGACCGAATCATCATTTCGGCCAAGGTGTCGGGGGTTCAGGATCTCCTGGATGTCTACCGCCAGCTCGCGGCCCGTTGCGATTACCCGCTGCACCTTGGCCTCACGGAAGCAGGACTCGGCTCAAAGGGCATCGTCGCCAGCACTGCAGCGCTGTCGATCCTACTGTCGGAGGGAATTGGGGATACAATTCGCGTATCCCTCACTCCGCGGCCCGGTGGAGATCGAACAGAAGAGGTTAATGTCGCACAGCAGATCCTTCAGTCGCTCGAACTGCAGAGCTTCAATCCGCAGGTCACCGCGTGCCCGGGGTGCGGCCGCACGACATCGACTTTCTTCCAGCACATGGCGGAAGACATTCAGACCTATTTACGGGACCAAATGCCGGCGTGGCGAGGGCGGTATCCCGGCGTGATTGACATGAAGGTGGCGGTCATGGGGTGCATCGTTAACGGGCCGGGAGAATCGAAGCACGCGAATATCGGCATCTCTCTCCCAGGCACTTCCGAAGAACCGAGGGCGCCCGTGTACGTCGACGGCAAGCTGATGGTCACGCTCAAAGGCGACACGATTGTTCCTGAGTTCTTGAGGATACTCGAAGAATACGTCGAAAAGACCTATGGAGCGGGGGCGGCAGTTACTCTGGGATAGCGCTTGCCCTCAGCCGGCGAGTTTTTGAAGCTCGCTGGATGCCTTCTCTAGCTCCGCCATAATCGGAGCATCGAATCCGAGCTCGCGAAGTCTTTCGTAGACCTGACGGTACCAGCGACCTGTTCCAGCCTTGCCCCCGCCGAAGCGGCTCCAGATCGTCTCGGGATCCACCGTCCGCCGCAGATCCGCAATGATCGATGACGCGTTGTGAACCTTGTCCGCGGCGCAGACCCAGCGCGCCTCCTCGCTCGCGTCTGCCAGCCGCTCCAGATAGTCCGCCTTGCGATCCTCGCCGGAAAGCTCCACTCCGTCGTCGTCGTTCTTGCGGTAGGTAACAGCCAATACCGTATCCAGAACCTTCGGGCCGAATTTGTCCCCAATCCGCTGCTCCAGCATCTGCCGGCTATAGCCCTCCCGAACGGAGTCCTCGATCACGTCGTGCAGGATTCCGGCGACGACGGTATCGTCGTCGCGGCCATATCGAGTGAGAATCACCGCCACGTTCGCGGGGTGCGTGAGATAGGGAAGCTTCGTTCCCTTTCGCACCTGGCGGTCATGATGCTTGGCCGCGAACGCGAGTGCGTGATTGATCGTGTCGGAATAGCCGGAGACTGTCATCGCTTCGATGTTGCGAACCAGGACACGAGTCGTTCGAGCCCTTGCTGGTCTTCTGCCTTGAACGCATCCAGCTTGGCAGAATCTACGTCGAGAACCGCGATTAAATCACCCCGTCGATCCAGAACTGGGACAACGATCTCTGATCGGGCTCGCGCATCACACGCGATATGCCCGGGAAATTTTTTCACATCCGGAACGATTATGGTTCTCATCTCCGCGGCGGCCGTCCCGCATACTCCCCGGCCGAATGCAATATCGAGACATCCGAGGCTTCCCTGATATGGCCCCACCCGGAGAAGCCGTCCGGGGACGACGACGCGGTAGAAACCTGTCCATAGATGGCCGAACGCATGATGCACCAGAGCCGCCATCGTGGCCATCGCTGTGACATCGTCGTCCACTCCCTCGAGAATGGCATCGGTATGTCCCCTCAGCTCGGCGTAGGCGCGAGCTTTCGGCACGGTGCTCAGATCAGGAATTGTTTCGGCCATTGCCGGTTATCTCGCTGTAGCGAGCTCCGGCTGAAACGCTCCCGATTGTCGGGTCGCCCCGAGCATTTCTTCGCGCGTTTCCAGCTGCGGCATTTCCGCATCCCATAACACGAGTCCGTGAATGCGCATGTCCGCTCCGCGAAGGCTGTCCACGGCGGTTTTTAGACCCCCGATTGTGGTGTGGGCGATGCGTGCACAGAGGATCACATCCGGAGCCGGGATGATGCTGCTGGCGCTACGCTGGACGTAGCTGGTTGGAGCCGCGATGATGATGAAGTCATAGCGTCGCTGCATGCGAGCAAGCTCTTTGCGCACGTCCTCGACGACATTCGCCTCCGGAATTCCGGAGCGCCGCGTACCACTCGGAAGCACATCGAGCGGACGGTCGCGACCGATAGTCGTCGGAACGATGGCTTCCGGCCAGGTTGAGCTACCCGTGATGATTCCCGAGAGCCCGGGATCGGGTCGGATTCGCAGGACGCTCGCGACACTGCATGTAGTCGGATCAACGTCGACGAGCAGAGTGCTGCGCGCCTCGTACGCCGCGGATGCCGCAAGGTTCGCCGCGACAGTCGCGACAATGCCCGGGTCGTCGCCGGTAATCGTCACGATCGGAACGCTCGCCTCTACCGACGCGATGTGCAGGTAGAGAGTTCTGTAACTCGCCGACACGACGTCGATCAGCGGCGGGGCCTCGACATCAGCCTGTCGGCGGCTTCTTTCCACAACGACTTCCGGCGGCTTGATCACAGTCAGCACGCGCGAGCCGCTTATCTGCTCCGCCTCACGCGGGTCAGCGATATGCGGGCGTTTGAGCTCCGTTCCGAACGATGCCGCAAATCCAACCGCAAGTGCGAGCACAACCGCGGCGGCGAGCATCGCCCAAGGTGGGGCACCGACATTGGCAAGTTCTCGGGCATGTGCCGATTCACGGTCGATGCGAGTGTTTTTCTGGTTTATCTGATCCAGCTGCGCCGCCGCGGCTGCATAGTTCTGCTGGGCAGCGGCACGCTGAGCAACGAGCTTTGTCGTATCGACCGTGATGACGGGCTTCACAACCGGAGCAGGAGTCGGGCGTATCAGCGCCAGTTTTCCCCGTACCTCACCGCGTTTTGCATCGGCAATGCCCTGTATTTGACGGCCAATCGCATTTGCCCGCGACGTCAGCGACAGATACACCGGGTCCACTCCTCCAACGGCACCAAACGCGTTTCGGTCGCGCTCAACGTCCGCCAAAGAGTCGAGCAGCACGCGCACTCTAGGATCAGCACCTACTACGGGGGATGCGGCAAGCGCACGATAGGAGTTGGGAAGGGGAGCGTTCTCAGCTCTATCGATCAGACGATTGAGCGTCGCCAGCTCAGCGCTCAGAGAATCGCGTTGCGCGCGGACCGCTGGCGGGAAGGTATCTATGACAACTGCCGGAACCGGTATCAGAGCGCGCCGCGTTGCATTCAGCACGGAGTCCGCAAAAGTAAGCTCGGCCAGGTAGCGGTCCCTCACCGCGACAGTCGGCGCTGAATCCGTGCGGGCTTCGATTTTCGAGGCTACGGCTAGCGCCTTTCGCGAAGCATTCCTCGGAACGAGCACGAAGGCGATCAATGCCCCGATAAAAACCACGCCGCCAACGATGCCAAACACTACGACCCGACGCAGCGCGTTCCTGGCGCGTGCCGCCATCCAGAGGTAGGCCGAGCCGCCGCTCCGGGGAAACCTATGAACGTTCATCCGTCAAAGATTCACTGAGTATGGCGCGGGCGCGAGAGGGTCCGTTCCGGGGGAGGCTCTCGACAGTAACGAACCGGGGTCGCGCTTGTTTGCCCGTCAATAACGCAATCTAAGCTGCTCGGTCCTGCCGGGATGACAAAAAGCGGCGGAGCATTCGCTCCGCCGCTTTTGACATCAAAATCAGCTTACTGAACCGTGATGACGCCCTTCATGTTCAGAGCAAGGTGTGGAACGCAGTGAAACGGGTACTGGCCAGGCTTTATGTTGCCGAACGAAACCGTGACGGACTCCCCGGGGTTCATCTTCATGTTGCTGGAGAGCTCACCCATCTTGTCCGTGCCCATGTTGGCATCGAGTTGGCCTTTGACATCGGGCGGAATCGTCGCGGGATCGAACGCGACGTTGTGTGGACCGCCACCCACGACGACGAACTTGACGCCATCTCCCTGCTTGATCGTGAGGGCAGCGGGCTCGAACCGATAACCCTTTGCATCCCCGACCATATTTACCGTCTTGGTCACGCCGGTAATCGGAGCCATCGCGACGGCGCCACCAGTTGTACCCGTGGTCGTCGTG
Source organism: Gemmatimonadaceae bacterium (assembly GCA_041484425.1). Taxonomy (GTDB): domain Bacteria; phylum Gemmatimonadota; class Gemmatimonadetes; order Gemmatimonadales; family Gemmatimonadaceae; genus UBA4720. The sequence continues at coordinate 5,156 of JBGPHO010000074.1, read as the reverse complement.
CCGGCAGTAGTCGTAGTCGTCGTCGCGCTCGTATCCACCGCGACATGCGTCGTGTCGGCGGGCTTCTTCTCGCCGCCTGCGCAGGCGGCGAGCGTAATTACTCCTACAGCAACCGCGAATCCGTAGAACCGCATCGTTTGAGGCCTCCCAGAGCCGTACGCTGGTGCATTTACAAGTTTAGTTTTTTTCACTTCACAGATTGTGAATTTATTCACAAGCTCGCCAACATGCAATTGATGCGGCAGTTTCGCCTCTCATGATTCGTGCCCTGATGCCGAGGCGCGCCGGATGATAGCAATTCCTGCGCTCGACCTGCGAGGCGGCGCCTGCGTTCAGCTCGCGGCTGGCTCCTACAACCAGGAGCTAATCCGAATTCCCGATCCTGTCGGAGTCGCCGTTGCCTGGAGGCAATACGGATTCCGGCACCTTCACCTAATCGACCTGGATGCAGTGGCGGGACGGGGGAACAACGCGCCTGAAATTCAAGCGATTCTAGGAGCGACCGACGTCGAGGTACAACTGGGCGGAGGATTGCGAAGCAGGGAATTGATTCAGCGCGCCCTCGACGATGGGGCGCAGCGCGTAATCATTGGGACACGTGCGCTGGAAGACCCTGATTGGCTCGCGGAGATGAGCGGCCTTTTCCCGGGATGTATCGTGGTCGCAGCTGACGTTCGCGATCGGAAGATCTTGTCCCACGGCTGGACGCGCACCCATCCCAAGCTCGTGCTGGACCTCGTTGAAGAACTCAACGGTCTGCTGCTCGCGGGCGTGCTCGTGACCGCTGTTCATCGGGAGGAAGCGATGCACGGGACGGACTTGCCGCTCATGGAAGATGTCGCTGAGACGGCGGATTTTCCGGTTTTTGCATCGGGTGGGCTCGGAAGCCTCAACCATCTGCGCGCCCTGGCAGACCGCGGCGTCGCGGCCGCCATCGTTGGAATTGCGCTTTATAGCGGTGCCATGGACCCGCGGACCGTAGCCGAGGAATTCGCGGAATAGCCTAGTCGCCGCGTCGATACTGGGCGGTCGTCAGAACAAACTGATCGTGAGTGGATTCAACTTCGATGGATCGCCGACGTACGCGAACCGGAATCCTTTCATGTATTTCCTCGCGACTCTCTGAACCGCTTCGGGGGTCACACTCTTCAACTCGTCCACGAAATGATCGGCTTCCCGGTAGTCGCCTTCATAGAGCTGCGATCGCGCCAGGAAATCCGCCTGGGCCGCGTTGGTTTCGTTGTCGAGGAAGTATTCAGTTATGAACTGTTCCTCGAGCTGCTTGAGTCCCGCCGGGTCGAGCATCCCCTGTTGGAGATCCACGATCGCCGCACGCATCAGCTTTAGTGTCGTGTCGGGCGATGCCGTTGAGACGTACAGTCCTCCCGTAGTCGCGGCTCGATCGACAAAAGGTGCATGCACATCATACGTGAGATTCTGCCGGGTTCGAATCTCGGCGAACATGCGACCGGTCAGAACCGATGTCGCGACTCTGAGCGCCTGATAGTCTTCACCGCTTGCAAGGGGGCCACTGTAGTAGCCGAGTATGTAGTTGGTGGGCAGCTGGCGACGCTCGATCACGACCGCTGTAGGCGCATCGGGAATGCGCGGAGGCTCGGTCCACTTGTAGCTGCCGCGCGGAAGCTGCCCGATCGATTGGCTCACGAGCCGCTCGATGTGTGCGCGGTCCACATTCCCCACTACTACCAGCAGCATTCGGGACGTTACGAATTGCGTGCGGTGATACTCACGCAGCGATGCCGAGTCGAGAGCCTGAATCGATTTCTCGTTGCCCACGACTGAGACGGCATACGGATGGCCCACATACGTAATGCTGTCCGCGAGATAGTCTGCCAGCGCATCGGGGTCATCTCTCCGCTGCCTGATTCCCGATAGGTATTGAGCTTTTACCAGACCTATTTCCGACCTGGACAGGTTCGGATGCATTACTCGATCGGCGAATATCGACCAGGTGGAATCGAACACTTCGGTACTCGAGCGGATTCCAAACATCGTCCAGTCCGCGCTCGGAGCAACGACTATCTCGCTCCCCAGAAGCGACATCGCGCGACGGAGCGAATTCTTGGGAAATTTCCTGGTTCCGCGCTCGGAAACGTCGAGCAGGATTGGCTCGATCCCCGCGTTGGCCTCAGTGACCTGCCGGGCTCCGCCCAGCAGATAGAGATTCGCAGCGACGACGTTGTTGGCGTTGTTCTGCCGCAGAATGACGTGCACGCCCGATACATCAAAGCTTGTAGTCGCCGTTGCCAGCGCCAGCGCAATTGAAAGCAGCATCAGCGTGTCACCGCTATTACCAGGTCTTCCGGAGCAAGCTTCAGCGACAGTCGTGCGTCGGGCGCGATAAGAACTCCCGTAATGTGCGGCTTCCCCACGATGTAGCGGTGCGCGTACGCGCGGAGGTCCTCAAGTGTCTGCTGTGCCATGTAGTCAACGTATCCCATATAGTACTCGAGGCTGGCGACGCTCCACCAGAATCCCAGCGTGTGCGCAAACCCCGAGGCCCGCTCACGATCGAACGCGGAAGTTACGGCCCGATGCGCCTTGACCGCCTCAAGCTCGTCCGATGTGAAGTAGCCCGGCGTATCGAACTTTGCTATCTCGCCGTAGAGAGCCGCGAGCGCTTCGCGAAGCTGTTCAGGTGAAGTCTGTCCACTGATTGTAATCGGTCCGGTGTGATTGAGCGTGTAGTAATTGACGCCCACTGCCTGCCATAGCCCGCTGTCGACAAGCCTTTGCTGGAACTGCGACCCCGGGTCGTTCATCACGTCCGAGAACACGTCCGCCGCGTAGGTGGACTTGGGATCCTGTCCCACACTTGGACCCTGCCATTGAACCTGCACCGTCACCGCGCCCACGGCTGCCTCGACGAGTACGCCCTGGCTTTTCTGAAGAGGGGGAATAGCCGGAATTGGATCAGTGACGAATGGATCGGCGCCGCGGCCCCATTGCCCCAGCTCCCGCTCGGCGAGAGCGAACACAGCCGCGGGACTTACATCGCCGGCGACGATCAGAACAGAGTTGTTCGGGACATAATACTTGTTCTGAATGACGCGCATCTTTTCGGGCGTCGTGGTCAGTACTATTTGCCGGTCACCGATCACATCCTTTCTGCTGAAGTTGCCGGGATAAAGTTTCGCATCTGCCTGGCGCGAGAGCTCGAAGAATGGGCTCGATTGGTTTCGGTCGTATTCCCCGATTACAACCTGCCGCTCCCGCTCGAGCTCGTCGCGACGGAACAACGGGCCCTTCAGCGCCGTGGCCAGCAACTCGATTCCGTCTCCCAGTTTTTCCGCGGGAACGGTCATGTAATAGTTGACTCTTTCTTCCTGGGTGGTTCCGTTGAACACCGCTCCGAGGTCCGACGCTTTGTCCCAGAATTGATTGGGCTCCGGATACTTCGAATTCGCTCGAAAGAACATGTGCTCGTACATGTGAGCCAGTCCTTCGTACTCGGGGCTCTGCGTAAAAGACCCGTTCTTTACGTCGATTTCGATCGTCGCTAATGGGACGCCGTGGTTCTCGACGACGATTACCTCGAGGCCGTTAGCCAGAACCTTGCGTTGAATGATCTTCGCGAGCTCCGCTCGCTGGCCCTGCGCCTGCATCGGAGCGAGTACCGATACGAGAAGCACAAGAGTGGCGCAGTAGCGCAGGACACCTTTTCTTTCGGACATGTCAGATTCTGGGAAAGCCCGGTCGGACTACTACGGGCAATTGATAACTCGGCTCGACGCCAAGAGGCTCAAGCGCAATGAGCCTCTTGCTCAATACACCACATTCAAGATTGGTGGTCCAGCCGATCTCTTTTACGATGCAACATCGGTCGAGGATCTGGCAGGGGCAGTTACCGCCGCCCGCGAGCTGGGACTCCAGTATTTCGTGCTCGGACTCGGCGCCAACATTCTCATCGGTGACAAGGGGTTCCGCGGCCTGATCATCCGTAATACCTCGAGCCACCTCGAGTTCTTCGATGACGGAAGACTCTGGGTCGAGAGCGGTGCGGTGATGGCAAAGTTGATCCCTCAGGCTGTCGAGCGTGGGCTGTCGGGGCTGGAACACTACGTTGGAATCCCGAGCACAGTCGGCGGGGCTGTCTGGCAGAATCTGCACTTCCTCTCGCCTGCCCCGGAGCGCGAGCGAACGATGTTCATTGCCGAAGTCTTTCAATCCGCCGAGCTGCTGACCTATGACGGGAAGCGGAAAACCGTCGACAGGGAATACATGCAGTTCGGCTACGACACGAGCACGCTCCATAAGCAGCGGGACATCGCGCTGGCGGTGACCTTCCAGCTCGAGCCGGGGGACAAGTCGGTGATGCATCGCATCATGCAGGAAAACCTGAGCTGGCGGGGAGGCAAGCATCCCTGGCTCGAGTATCATCCCAGCGCCGGTTCGATCTTCAAGAAGATTGAAGGTGTGGGAGCCGGCCGCCTGATTGATCAGGTCGGATTGAAGGGTTTCCGCATTGGCGATGCCCAGATCTCCCATATCCACGCGAACATTATGGTCAACCTCGGGAAGGCAACCGCAAAGGACGTCCGCGAGCTTGTCAAGCTGGCACAGAACAAGGTGCGGGAGCGGTTCGACCAGAACCTCGAGGTGGAGATAGGATTTATCGGCGAGTTCTGATCCGATCAGATCGCTGATAGCTGCTCCGCCTGTTCCGTCACTGCCGTCCACTTTTCAATAGCGATGTCGAGCCTACGACGTGCTTCGTCCAGCTCTCTGCCGGCAAGAAGCGATTTGTCGGTTCCTTCGCGGGTCGTGTAGAGCTCCGGATTCTCGAGCAGTGCCGTAAGCTCCACAACCTTTTTCTCCAGGGCAGCAACCTCTTTCTCCGAATCTTCAACTTTCCGACGTACTTCGCGAAGCGCCGCGCGGCTTTCGACCCCTTGTGCCTCGCGCCGTTTGGTCGTCTTGTGCTCCTTGACCCTTCGCAACGATTCCTGCTCCGCGGCTGTGACCGCGGCCGCGTGCTCGCGCTCCTGGCTCTGCTCCTCCCATTCGGTGAAGGATCCGGGGAAATCGGTGATGTGGCGCTCGTGTAGAATCCACACTCGCGACGTCAGCGCTTCCAGCATCGCACGGTCATGGCTCACCAACAGGATCGTGCCTTCGTATTCCCCGAGGGCATC
>JBGPHO010000073.1:0-10588 GCA_041484425.1 Gemmatimonadaceae bacterium | reverse complement strand
TCGATGGGAAGGCGATTCGTGAGCTGCTCAAGACCCGAATACCCGAACCGTTTGTGATAAGCGCAATTCAGCTGTATCACACGCGCGATCCACAACCTTCTCGAAAGCTCCTAGAGCTGGCCCTGACCGGTGGATTCAAGAAAGATTGAAATCGCGTGGCGAACGGCCTGGATGAAACTTCTGGGCCGGATGCTGCCTGGAGCGAAGGAAACCGCTCTCCCACCCGTGACGAGTTCCGACTATCGTGTGCTGTTCATCCGCTACGAGCGAATCGGGGACATGATCATGGCGACGTCACTCATTCGCAACATCGCGAGGACACTGCCGAGCGGAAAAGTGGATGTGATCGCGACGCCGACCACAGCGCCGGTACTCCAGGGGAATCCACACGTCGGCACAGTGCTGGTGCTCGAGCGCAGTTCTTTTCGAAGCTATGGTAGTCTGATAAGGAAGCTGCGACGCGAGCGTTACACGGTGATGGTGGATGGCAGGATCAACAATCCGCCGATCTTCACCTCCACCCCACTTCTCATGTATGCGGGGAGAGCACGCTTTCGGGTCGGAGCGCGAGGCGTCCGCGAGCCACGGATCTACAATGTGTCCGTTCCGGAATGGAATCGGGTGGACCATTACATCGAAGGCTCCAAGCAACTCGCTGTTCCGTTCGGCGTCGACCCCCAGCTGGTCGATTGGCAGCCTGAGATATTCCTCACGGAGGAGGAACGTGACTGGGCCGAGGAACGGTGGAGGGAAGCGCGGGAACTGGTGACGCCGGCAGCAGCTACAACCGGCGTCACCAAACGGCTACTCGTAAACCTCTCGGCGTCGGAACCGAAGAGACGCTGGCCCGACGGCAAGTTCGTCGTGACTCTCCAGGCGGCGCGCGCACGCGCGCCGAATATGCCGATCATCGTCATCGGTCTACCCGTCGAATGGGAGAGCGTCAGCGAGGTGGCGACGGCGGTGAACGGACTGCCGGTGAGCACCCCGAAGCTGCGCGATGCGTTCGCGCTGGTGGGCACGTCGGACATGGTCTTCACCCCGGACACCAGTATCTCTCACGCGGCGTCGGCGTTCCGGAGGCCGTCATTGGTATTGCTGAAGCGTGATCACAAGCCATACGCTCCGTGGAATACGCCCGGCGAGGTAATCGCCTGGAAAGAGGACGAGATTCATCAGCTGCCCCACGAGCAGGTATCGGAGGCCCTGGACAGGTTGTTGAAGGATTTTGGGGGTTAACTGAGGCTCGTGCGGATCGTCTAACGAGAGTACGGCAGCGCTTGTCCACTTATTACTGGACGGCTATGACTGCAACCGAACACTACCTGCCAAAGGCGATGGGCGGGCCAGCTTGGGGCTGCGGGCTGATGCACCGCTATACGAGTTGCTCCACATCCGGGGCTTAACCGGTACAAGCATGCTCAGGAGTTTGATTGTGAGGCCAAGTGTAGTCGTGATGCTGATACTGGCGACCCCGGCGTGCCTGTACGCTCAACAGTCGCATAACCATTCGGATACTACAGCGGCCGCGTCACATGCAGCGCACGGCTCGACCGACCTGGATGGGATGGACATGAGTGCGAGCGACGACTGGAAGATGGCCGCGATGGCAAGGCACATGGCGTACTCGAGCCCGCGCCAGCTCATCGCCGCCGATTCAGTTCGGGCTGCTCACGTGATCAACGAGCTGCGGCAAGCGATCGCAAAGTATCAGGACGTAACCGTTGCCGAAGCGGATGGCTACAAGATGTTCGCACCCCAGATCAAGAATCAGCCGCAGTACCATTTCACGAAGAAGTGGAATGCAATTCGGAATCAGTTCGGGTTCGATCCAGCGCGGCCGACCTCGCTTTTGTATAAGAAGGACCCACAAGGACAGTTTCATCTGATCGGCGCGATGTACACGGCCTCAAAAGGCACGTCCGAGGAGGGTCTCAACGAGCGCGTTCCGCTCAGCGTCGCCCGCTGGCACCGGCACGTGAACTGGTGCATTCCCGCCAGGCGCGCAAAGGAGCGCTGGACCGAGACTCAGAATGGCCGCCCTGTATTTGGTCCCCTGGGCGTTGCGAGCAGGGAAGAGTGCGAGGCGGCGAATGGCCGCTTTATTCCGCAGGCGTTCGGTTGGATGCTGCACGCCAACACGTTTGCCGGTAACGATCTCCGCTCCATCTGGCACGACGACCACATGGATCACGATCACGCGATGCTGGGCGACCCGAAAAGCCCCGACTAGCGCCCGCTCGACGCACCGGGCGGGAGGCGACTTGCCCGGTGCGGTAAATTGTACGGATGCCTCCACAATTCATCTATGTAATGAAGGACCTGCGCAAGGTCGTCCCGCCATCGCGGGAAATTCTGCGCGGGATCTGGTTGTCTTTTTATCCCGGCGCCAAGATCGGCGTCCTCGGCGCCAACGGCGCGGGCAAATCGTCGCTGCTCCGCATCATGGCTGGTGTCGACACCGATTTTCAAGGCGAAGCATGGCCGCATGAAGGAACGCGGATCGGGTATCTATCGCAGGAGCCCCAGCTCGACGCGTCCAAGAACGTCAAGGAAAACGTCGACGTCGCGGTGAAGCAGACGCGTGATCTGCTTCTCAAATTCGAGGAGATCTCGAACAAGTTCGCCGAGCCGATGTCTGACGACGAAATGACGAAGCTGCTCGACCAGCAAGCCAAGGTTCAGGAAAAGATCGACGCCGTGAACGCGTGGGAGCTGGACCGGAAGATCGAGATCGCGATGGATGCGCTGCGCCTGCCGCCCGCTGATGCCGATGTGAGCACGCTCTCTGGCGGGGAGAAACGACGAGTCGCGTTGTGCAGGACGCTGCTCGAGGAGCCCGACATGTTGCTCCTCGACGAGCCCACCAACCATCTCGATGCCGAGTCGGTGGCGTGGCTGGAGAGATATCTGGCCGAGTTTCCGGGGACCGTCGTGGCAGTGACGCACGACCGGTATTTCCTCGACAATGTCGCGGGCTGGATTCTCGAGCTGGATCGCGGGGCCGGAATTCCGTACGAAGGGAATTACAGCGCCTGGCTCGATCAAAAGCGCATGCGGCTGGCAACGGAAGAGAAGCAGGCCTCGGCGCGCCAGAGGTCATTGGAGCGAGAGCTCGAATTGGTGCGCATGTCGCCACGTGCGCGACAGACCAAGAGCAAGGCGCGCATTCAGAAGTACGAGGAGCTCGCGACAGCGGCCGAAGGCGAGAAAGTCATGCAGAACGAGATCGTGATTCCGCCGCCTGCGCGTCTTGGGAACGATGTCGTGATCGCCAAGGGTCTGAAGAAGGCCTACGGCGACAATGTGCTGTTCGACGACCTCTCGTTCTCACTGCCGCGCGGAGGAATAGTTGGAATCATCGGCCCCAATGGCGCCGGCAAAACTACGTTGTTCAGGATGATCGCCGAAAAGGAGAAGGGGGACGGCGGATCGTTGACGATCGGAGACACGGTGCAGCTCGCTTACCTGGATCAGACGCGCGAATTCAACGACGCGAATACTGTCTACAAGGAAGTGAGTGAGGGGAACGACGTCATCATGGTGGGGAAGCGCGAGATGCAGGCGCGGGCGTATCTGGCGCAGTTCAACTTCAAGGGCCCGGATCAGCAGAAGAAAGTGAAGGATCTGTCCGGCGGAGAGAGGAACCGGCTGCACCTCGCCAAGCTATTGAAATCAGGCGGAAATCTGCTGCTCCTCGACGAGCCTACGAACGATCTGGACGTCGACACGTTGCGCGCGCTCGAGGAAGCTCTGATCGGTTTCCCGGGATGCGCGGTTGTGATCTCGCACGATCGTTGGTTCCTGGATCGAATCGCGACGCACATACTCGCGTTCGAAGGGAATTCCGAGACGGTGTGGTTCGAGGGGAGTTATCGCGATTACGCCGAGGACTTCAAGAGGCGGAAGGGAGCGGATGCGGATAGACCGCATCGGATCGCCTACAGGAAGCTCGTGCACAAATAGCGGGCGATTCCAGATTCTAGCCCGTCAAAGAACTACATCCTCGATCGGCCGTCGCGGGCTGGCACGTGCTGTTCGCACCGGATAGCCCAGATAGAAGACAAAGGTCGGCTGCCATGCTTGATCACCCATAATTCCGGCAAGCAAACCGGCCCGCCGTGGCTCCTTGGCGCGTGATCTCTCGTGATCAACCATTTCCACCGCCTCGTTGGAAGGCCGTGCGGCCAGGCCACGAGCTGTCGCCAGTAGATGAATCCGCTGCCAGATTCGCCCTGCACGCATGCAATCTTCCTGGTCATATCGGTCGCGAACTCCAATTATGCCGATCAGCGGTGCGCTCAGCATCAGCTCTGAGTAGGCAGTCTTCTGTGTTCGTGATGCAATTCGTCTAAACATCGACAAAGGCATGATCTTGGAAACGGCCGTCGCGATCGGGGACAGCCCGAACGCATCGATCGTCAGTCCGTCCCGATGTTTCTGCAGGTCGCTCCACTTCGTCCGAATCCATCGCTCGCTGCTTCGCTCCACCTCTGGATCGGAATAGAGCTCGGTGTTTGCCGCGGAGCTTATTGCCGTGAACTTCTTCCTGTCTGCAGCAGAAGTGAGCAGGAAGAGTCTGACGCCTGCTTCGTCTTTTCCCAGGCTGCCCAGCTCGTCCATGAAGCAGGGGGGAATCGGTTTCCCGGGTTGATAGGGACTGCGATTCGTATGACGCCGTGGGATTGCATCGTAGAGCTCGTTCTTCTCGCGCTTGCTCGCAGCGAGATCCACGTGCGCGACCAGGTTCGGCCCGGGATCAGCAGCAATCGGCTTGAGCTTTCCTGGAACCAGCGTCGACGTAGCTGCATAGCCGTTGGCAGCGGCGGCCAACATCAAGTTCTCGAGCGCGCAGCCAATCCCGATGTGTTCTTCCCGTAAATAGGGATCAAGCGCGCCGACGTTCCTCGCGGTGTCGAGATACAACTCGATCCGAGAGCTCGTGACCTTGAACAGCCAGGGCTGCGTGTTGTGCGGGCTGGCAGCGAGAATCGCAGCGCGCACCAGCACCAAAGGCCCATCGGGCGAGTCACTGCGCCAGTCTTTCCATGGCTCGTAAGCCGGGCCATCCCCGATGCTGAACACACCTTGATCGTATGCGCGCCAGACTCCCCCGCCCGCGACAAGTACGGTGAGAGCTCCCGCACCCTTGAGAAACGATCTCCGCTGCATAAACGTCATCTAGCCGCTGCGCGTTTGAGAAGTTAAGGAACTCGGCGTCTTGCAGTGAAACCCCGCGTGCCACAGCATATGTAATCCCGTTACGGAGTGATCATGCGGCCACTTGCTTGGATTGGCGTGCTTCTCATCATTGGCGGCATCGTTGTCGTCGCGATGCGCGGAATACCGTACACGAAGAGCCACAACGAAGTGGAGGTCGGACCTCTGAAGGTCACTTCGCAGGAGCGCGGCATGGTGACGCCCGTTGTAGGAATCGCCGCCATCGTGATCGGCGGAGTTCTTGTGTTCGCGGGCCGGAAGCAATCAGCGTAACTGGTTGCCCCACCCGGCAGCTCCGGCCGGATGGGGCAACCGTCAACCAACACGGCGAAGAAGTTAGTCGCCGGTGTTGCTCTTCAGGAGGCGCTGGCGATACGCCTCGCTCGCGTAGATCGCCACTTCGACTCGACGGTTCTGCGATCGACCCGCATCCGTGTCGTTGGTACTCACCGGCTCCGACTCTCCCTTGCCAGACGCAGCGAGACGGGTTCTTGCTACACCCTGCGCCGCAAGGTACGCGGCCGCTGAATTGGAGCGGCGCTCCGAAAGACGCTGATTGTACGAGGCATCGCCCACGTTGTCCGTGTGGCCGACGATCAGCAGCTGCGAGTCGGGATACTTCTGCAGACTTTTCGCAAGCTCGGTTAGGTTCGTTCCGGCCGCCGGAAGAATCTGATCCGAGTCGAATGCGAAGAGCAGCCCTGAAGCGAAGGTCACCTCGATTCCCTCGCCAACGCGCGCGACTGTCGCGCCCGGGATGGTCTGGCTCAACTCCTTTGCCTGCTGATCCATCTGGTGCCCGATGATCGCGCCTGCCGCGCCACCGACCACGGCGCCGATTATGGCGCCCCTCGCGGTCGAGCCAGTCTGGTTGCCGATCACGCCACCGATCGCGCCGCCAGCCGCGGCTCCGATCACTGCCCCCTCTTCCTTCTTGTTCATGCTTGCGCACGCGCTCACTCCGACGGAGCCGAATATCAGGAGTGCTGTGAGAGCGCGTAGCTGCTGTGGATTGGAAAACTTCATTGACGGGACTCACGTAAAAGAGACATGAGTGATAGTTCAATTCGGGTGCCACGTCGGTAGGCGCAAACTGGTGCGTTAAGCCCCGCAGCCGAGTGCTAACTCCCTTATTTCGCGGTTCCTGGTCAGCGACCGCCGTCACCGTCGTCGTGGACGCCGAGCCACTCTCTCGTCATCCGGGCAACGCGCTCGGCCACCGGCGGATCGAGATTCGCCAGCACGACGAGATCGTACCCGCCCGGAAGATCTCCCTCGACGATCGTATTCATCCCGCCCGACCCGCCGGCGATTCCCAACCCCGCCGGGAGCCCATTCGGAATCCGCCGTTCGCGTAACGCCTGCACGAATTTGACTAGATCCTGCGCGGTCGAGTAACCACCACCCGCGGAGCTCCCGCGCCCGGGAAGATCATTGGTATTCGGATGGAGCGGCGTGGTTAAGGGAGCATCCTCATCACCGCGGGTGTATCCGATCGCCGTGTTCGGCGGCAGCGCATCCACCACAAACGAACCGGTACGCGTCATTCCCGCCGGCTCGAAGATGCGCTCGCGCACATACGTGTAATAGTCATCCCCCGACAGTCGCTCGATCAACAGGCCGAGCACGACATATCCCGCGTTCGAATAAGCGTTCCGTGTTCCAGGCTCGAATGCCAGCGGCTCATTCACGAATAGCGGGAGATAATCCTTCAAAGTGCGGATATCGTTTCTCTTCCCACCAGCCGGTGGGTCGAAGATGTTGCCTCCGATTCCGGACGTGTGGCGCATCAACTGGCGAATCGTGATCCTGCGCGCCACTTCCTGGTTGGAGTAGTCCGGCCAGTACTTAGCGAGGGTCGAATCGAGATCGAGCTTCCCTGCGGCTCTGAGCTGGAGAATCGCAATCTGGGTAAAGATCTTGTTGATGGAGCCGAGGTTGAAGGCCGTCTCCGGATTGTTGGCAACATGTCGCTCGCGATCTGCCATTCCATATGCGCGCTGAAAAACGGGCACGCCATTCTTTGCTATCACCGCGACACCGGAGAACTGGCCGGCTTTGTCGAGGCTGTCGAGTGAGGTCGTAAGCCGCTGTACCAGCTCGGGCTGAGAAATCGGCGACGGGCGCGTTGGTTCGGTGCCACCAGCTGGCTGCTGCGCCGCTATGGAGCCGCCGAGGAGTGACATCGGGACGAGAAGTCGAAGTGTGGGGGTCATGACTCGTTAGTGTCAGGCGCCAGTCCAAATGGTTGCTTCGATCTTTGCTGTCGTGCGGAAAGTCGGGCGGGGATAGATTCAGCCCGATGCTCCTGACCTTTTTGGCCGCGGCCGCTTTGCTCCAGGACTCATCGCTCGTGTACTCCGGGCGTGCCAACCGCACGCACGTCGATGTCCCGAGAATCGATACAGTCGCCAGCATCGATGGCAACCTCGACGAGTCTGTATGGCGCCGAGCCGCTCGGCTCACCGGCTTTTCGCAGTATCAGCCAGTTGATGGTCGCGCAGCTGACGAGCCGACCGAAGTTCTGGTGTGGTACTCGCCCGACGCGATCTACTTCGGGATTCGCGCGCGTGAGATACACGGCAACGTCGTACGCGCGACCCACGCCAACCGTGACAACATCGACAGCGAGGATCAGATACAGATCCTGCTCGATACCGACAACGCGCGGCAGATCGCGTTTCTCTTTGGCGTCAATCCGTACGGCGTGCAGCAGGATGGAACGCGGAGCGCACAGTTCGCGGGTGGCGCGGGAGGTCCTTCAGCGACCGGCGGAGGATTTCGAAACATCAATCCGCTCGAAGGAAGCGTCGATCTCAATCCCGACTACTTCTTCGAGTCGAAGGGACGCCTGGTCGAGGGCGGGTATGAAGTCGAGGTGCGGATACCGTTCAAGAGTCTTCGGTATCAGGACGCGAAGGTTCAGAGCTGGGGGATTCACATCCTTCGGCGGGTGCAGCACTCGGGCTTTCAGGATACCTGGGCTCCGGCGATTCGCGCCAACGCGAATTTCCTCGCGCAATCGGGAACGCTCGGTGGGCTGCACGATCTGAAGCGCGGGCTCGTTCTCGAAGCGACGCCGACGGTGACCGCGAAGGCAGATCGATCACCGACGATCGGCAACGGTCGTGACTATCAGCAGAAAGGCGAGCTGGGCGGTGATGCACGGTGGGGAATCAGGCAGAATCTCACGCTCAACGGGACGATCAATCCTGATTTCTCGCAGGTTGAAGCCGACGTGGGCCAGGTGCTGCTCAACGAGCGATTCGCGCTGTTTTACCCGGAGAAGCGGCCGTTCTTCCTCGACGGACTGGAGCTGTTTGATTCGCCGAATCAATTGATTTACACTCGACAGATCGTCGCGCCGCTGGGTGGACTCAAACTCGCCGGAAAACTTGGCGGAACCAACATCGCGTCCATGCTCGTGGCCGACGATCAGCAGTACTCCTGGGCTGGCAATCACTCGCCCTTGTTCGGCGTCTCGCGTATCCGATACGACTTCGGCTCCAGTAACACGCTAGGTGCCGTGCTCACGACTCGCGAGGATGGCGCCAACTACTCGCGTGTCGCGGCTGGTGATTTTCGTTTTTATCACTCGAAGCTTTACTTCGCACAGTTTCAGGTGGGGAGCTCCTGGACGGACAGCCTGCGCAATCGGCGGAATGGATCTCTCTATCAGGCGGACTGGGACCGAACGGGGCGCGCATGGGGCTTTCACTACACTCTCAGGTCGCTCGATCCCGGCTTCAACGCCGCGGCCGGGTTCGTGAATCGAACAGGGATCATCGAGACGCGAGCGTTCAACCGACTCAGCTTCTACGGAGCTCAAGGCGCGCTGGTGCAGACTTACGGCTCTTTTTTCGGGCTCGATCGAATTTGGAACAACGCAGGTGCGGGTCATGGCCTGGCCGAGAGCAGCGAGTCGATTCAACCGAGCGCCACTATACGCGGTGGGTGGCAGCTGAGTGGCGCGATCACTCACAGTTACTTCGCCTTTGATCCATCGCTGTATGCGGGATTGACGGTTCAGCAATCAGTCGGATCGGTGATCGATACTGCGGCGTTCACCGTGCCATCGCCGGAAAAGGACGAGTTGGGCGGATCGTTCAGAGTGACGACGCCTACTTACAGATTTTTCAGTGGCACGGCGGGCATCACCGAGAGCGAAGTGCCGATTTTTCGCGAAGCAACTCCGGGCAACAGCTCACGGATCGATGCGTCGCTCGACCTGCGGCCGACCACCGCTCTTCGAAGCTCGCTTCAGTTCTCGCGGCTCACGATCGCGCGCAAGTCGGACGGCTCGCGGTTCTCGTCGGAGACGATTCCGCGCATCAAGGTGGAATACCAGGTGAGCCCGCCGATCTTCTTGCGGTTAGTGGGTCAGTATGCGGCGCGGTCGCGGTCGCCGCTTCGGGATCGGAACGGCAACCCGATCCTCGTAGGTGGCGTGGTCGATTCAGGAGACACGACGAACGAGTTCTCGACGGATTGGTTGTTCAGCTACCGCCCGGTGCCGGGCACGCTCGTGTATCTGGGATATGGATCGACGCTGGAAGAGCCGCGAGAGTTCAGGTTCCAGAATCTGCAGCGGACGCGGGATGGATTCTTCGGCAAGATCAGCTACCTGTTTCGGCTGTAAATAGCCCCCAGCAGCCGCCCTGGCCTAGGTACCTTTCAACATAGCCATCACACTCACTTCATCCATTAGGGCGTCATTCTGCCGTTTTCTTCACTAAAGCTTCACCCCAGCCTCCATAAGGGCCTCAAGGAGCTGGGCTTTCAGCGACCAACTCCAATTCAAGCCGAGGCAATACCCGCCGCACTGGAAGGGCGTGACATCCTTGCCTGCGCGATGACGGGCAGCGGCAAGACCGCCGCGTTCGTGCTGCCGATTCTGCACCACCTCATCGCCAAGCCGCGTGGGAAGACGCGCGCGCTGGTCGTGACTCCCACGCGAGAGCTCGCCGCGCAGATTCTCACCGCGCTCGATTCAATGGCGGTTCACACGCCCATTACCGCCGCTGCGATTTATGGCGGTGTGGGAATGGCGCCGCAGGAGCACGCCATGCGCGCCGGAGTTGACGTTCTGGTCGCTACACCCGGGCGGTTGCTGGATCATCTCAACGCGCCTTACGCCAGTCTCAAG
This sequence comes from Gemmatimonadaceae bacterium, assembly GCA_041484425.1. Lineage (GTDB taxonomy): Bacteria > Gemmatimonadota > Gemmatimonadetes > Gemmatimonadales > Gemmatimonadaceae > UBA4720. The sequence goes on along the minus strand of JBGPHO010000073.1, from coordinate 222 downwards.
AACATCGAATATCTGGTGCTCGATGAGGCTGATCGGATGCTCGACATGGGATTCCTGCCCGACATCAAGCGGATTCTCAAAATGGTTCCCGCCAAGCGTCAAACGCTCCTGTTCAGCGCGACGATGCCGCCACCGATCGCCGCGCTCACGAGGGAGATGCTGCACAATCCGCTGATGATCGACCTTGGCCGGCGCTCACTGCCGGCGGTCGGAATCACGCAG
>JBGPHO010000072.1:0-10605 GCA_041484425.1 Gemmatimonadaceae bacterium | reverse complement strand
TGTCGCGCTTGACCAGAGCCTTCGTCCACTCATCTTCGAGCTTGATCGGCGGAATGAGCTGAGTCTGGGTGCGCGATTCAGCTGCGGGAACGGTGCGCGGAACAATGGGGATAGGCGTCGGTTTTGGTGGCGGGCCACGACTCGCCTGGCCGCAGAGCGGCGCCGAGCAAAGAGACAGCAAAAGGAACCCAGTCGACAAGTGTCTCATCAGTATTTGTCCTCGATCAGAGTCGTTCACTTAAGTGCAACTTGTTCTGTTGCAGTTGGTTCCAGCATCACACGATATACGGGATGAAGCGCTTCGTCTCCTTCATATAGGAGCCGTATGGCTCGCCAATAGCCTCGAGAAGCGCCCGCTCCTCTACTACTACCCGGTAGCAGTACGTCGCGATCGTTGCGATCGTGAGAAGCGTAAGGCTGAACCAGCTTCCCAGCGCGAGTCCGATGCCGATGAACATCATCATGCCCGCCGTATACGCCGGATGCCGAACCAGACGGTATGGACCGGTGCGAATAACCGGCTGATCGGATCTCGCCCTCACGTCGCCGGTGAAATACTGGCCGAGCGTGCGAAAGCAGTAGCGTCGCAACAAACTACCGAGAAGTATCAGGGACGTACCAACCGCAAACAGAGGGAGCTGTGCCCCCTGCGGAAACGCCCACGCCCGCACGAATGAAAGTGGAAACGCCAGGAGGAGCGCGATCCACATCCCGCCGAGCAGGACTCTCAGCGAACCGCTGTCCTTGGAGTCCGCATTCCTGACACCTTCGACGCCTCCCTGCACGACCTTCCACTCCGGCAGAAATGCCCAGGCATAGACCGCCCAGAAGACCAGGGCATGCGGCCAGACAAAAGGCAGCGGCCTCATGCGCGCTTCGTCACCGCTTTAGCGCGCTCACGACGAGCGCTCGAAGCGACACCTGAAGAGAGAGCCTCACGGCCGGTTCAGGCCAAAGCCTTTTCTATGTCCGAATAGTCCGGATCGGGAAGCTCGGCGTAAACAGGATTCGACAGGTAACGCTCCCCGAAATCACAGATCACGGACACGATCAGCTTTCCTTTGTTCTCCGGTCGAGCGGCGACCTGCAACGCCGCCCAGGTAATCGGGCCCGAGGAGATTCCCGCGAAGATCGCTTCCTCGCGCGCCAGCGTGCGAGCCGTGGCGATTGCGTTGTCGTTCGTACACGACGATGCGCGCCGGCAAGCCCGCCCCGACGCAATTGAGCTGGATGAGCGGAGTGTCACCCATCGTTTCGGTTATGTCCCGGTATATCCGACGCTGCGCCACAGTGCCTCCTCCAAATCGTACTGAGTATAAAATAGAACGTGTGGAGCTTTAAATAGCACCATTTTTTCGCCCCCGCCAATCGTGACGGACGTCTCCCCCAAGGAAGCTTGGTATACAGCGCCCTGCTTCGGTATTGAAGACGCCAGATTACACCCGACTGAAGAAATTCTTGCCCTGAAACCGTAGATTACGAGTAGGTCCAGGCCCGAAATCGTCCCACGCATCGCGAGGATCGTTTGATCCAAGCTCCTCAAGCCCCGCAGATTGCCACTACTCCAGCACTCGCTCCTGCCGCTGCCACGCGCAGCGCGCCGAGCGCGAGTGCCATTTACGAGGGTTTCAGGGCGCAGCGCCGGGAGCTGAATAACCAGCTCGACGAGCTCCAGAGCACGCGCAGGGAAATCACCAGCCAGCTCGAAGATGTGTCGGCGGGGTCGCCGGAGCGTAAGCCGCTCGAGACTCGGCTGACAGACGTCGATTCGAGAATTGCGACTGTAGACGGGATGCTCGCCTCCAACGCGACGGACATATCCAAAGCCGCCGCCATTCCGGGAGCGGTGGTCGAACCGCCACGTGTCATCCGGAACGACCCGCCCGAGGAGGCGTACGTTCTCGGCGGAATGTTCATGGTGATCGTGCTGCTCCCCATATCGATTGCATTTGCGCGCAGAATCTGGCGTCGAAGCGCCGCCGCGGTCGCGGCAATGCCGCGCGAGATCGGGGAACGGCTGCTTCGAATGGAGCAGGCGCTCGAGGCTACCGCCGTCGAAGTCGAGCGAATCGGGGAGGGCCAACGCTTCCTCACCCGGCTTTTCACGGAAGGAGAGGGCGTGCGGCCTTTGGGCTCTGGCGCGGGGCAGCCGATCGAGCGCAAATCGGTAAAAGCCCCGGAGCGGCTTCCCTAAACGCGGGGCTCGGGCGCCGGACCTACCAGTTCCCCTGTTCTCCCATCACCTCGATCGCGCGCACTAATCGGTCCGCCGCGTGACGCCAGTTCGTCTGGACTGCACGTTGAGCCGCGGTGGCGTTGCCGGTGCGGATTGCATCGACGATCACATCATGCTCAGTGCCGGCGGTCGGCACCGTGTCCATCAGCAGCGCGATATACATCCTGATGTAGCGCTCGGCTTGCGGTTTCACGGCGTCGTGCAGCGAGCGCAATCGCGCCCCTGCGCCAGCTTCGACATAGCGCTTGTGAAATTTCTCGTCCAGCTCGTACAATTTTCCCGGCTGCGCGCCCTTGGCTGATGCCGCGCGCCGGAACTCGGCGTTGAGCGTCGCCAGCTCCTTCGCCAGCGCCTCCCGCTGGGCTTCGTCTAGGCGGGCCGCACTTCGGGCGGCAAGGCCCTCGAGCTCGCCGACGATCTCGAGCAGCTCCCCAACGTCCTCGCGGGTGAGCGGCGCGACGGTCATGCGAGCCTGGTGCGTGGCCGAAGCGATGACGTAGCCCTCCCGCTCGAGCCGCTGAAACGCGGCGCGAACCGGCGTCCGGCTGACGCCAAAGCGCTCGGCGACTTCGGTTTCCACGATTCGCGCTCCGGGTGCCAGCTGGCCGCGGACAATGAGATTCCGCAGCGAGTCGTAGAGTTTGTTCGCCCGCTCGGTGGCACCGGTGGCACGTCGTCCCCGCTCCGGCGAGGAGCGTGGTTTGGTAGCAGCTCGTCTCTGCACGATGTCGCCAATATAACGCCGCCTGGCGCCCATGACCCTCCCGACTTGCGCCTCCCGCCCGGCCCGGTTATTCTAGCTCCTAATTGTATACAATTACGCATCCAAATTGGGAGGGAGCATGTCGCTCTTCGTTCGGAAGGACATCGGCGCGCTGCTGGCAGAGGCTGGCGCGGGAACGCTGCGACGGGAGCTGGGACCGCTGGCTCTGGTCACCCTGGGAATCGGGGCCGTGATCGGCGCGGGAATCTTCGTCATGTCCGGCGCCGTCGCCTCCCAGAACGCCGGCCCGGCGCTAACCCTATCGATGGTATTCGCCGGAGTCGCCTGCGTGTTCGCCGGCCTTTGCTACGCTGAGCTGGCGAGCATGATCCCGGTGGCGGGGAGCGCTTATACCTACGCCTACGCGACGATGGGAGAGCTGGTCGCGTGGATAATCGGCTGGGATCTTGTTCTCGAGTACTCGCTCAGCTCCTCGACCGTGGCGGTGGGATGGTCGGCCTATGCGGTCACGCTGCTGAGCGAGATGGGCATCACGATTCCGCCTCGTCTTACCGGCGCCCCTGGAGTTCACATCTGTCTGCCCGATGGAACCCACGTCATCGGGGTGTTCAACCTCCCCGCGATGGTGATTTGTCTCGCGCTTACCGGGCTTCTGGTAATTGGAATCCGCGAATCGGCGCGAGTGAACACTACCATCGTCATCATAAAGGTTGCGGTGCTGGCGGTCTTCGTGGCGGTGGGCGCGCGCTACATCAACACCGCGAATCTGCATCCATTCATTCCTCCGAACACGGGCCAGTTCGGATCGTTCGGCTGGAGCGGGATCCTCCGGGGTGCTGGAATCATCTTTTTCGCCTACATCGGATTTGATGCGGTCTCCACCGCATCACAGGAGGCAAAGAATCCGGGGCGCGACATCCCGATCGGAATTCTCGTCTCGCTCGCGATCTGCACCGTCATATACATCGCCGTTGGACTCGTGATGACGGGACTCGTCCCCTACGCCAGTCTCAACGTCGCCTCGCCGATCGCTGTCGCGGTGCAGGCGACGGGGCTCAAGTGGCTCGCGCCCATCATCAACATCGGCGCGATTTGCGGGCTGTCGAGCGTGATCTTGGTGAACATGCTGGCCCAGTCCCGGATCTTCTACTCCATGAGCCGAGACGGATTGCTCCCGCCTCTGTTTGCCAGGCTCCATCCACGATATCGCACGCCGCACGTGACGACAGCGATCACCGGACTTGTCGTGGCGATCGCTTCCGGACTCTTTCCAATCGCGGTGCTTGGCCAGCTCGTGAGCATGGGAACTCTGCTCGCGTTCGCGATCGTGTGCATGGGAGTGTTGATCCTGCGCAAAATGGAACCCGACACGCGCAGACCGTTCAGGACACCCGGCATGCCGTGGGTGCCCATTGTCGGAACTCTCATCTGCCTCTACCTGATGTCCGGTCTCCCACTCCCGACCTGGATCAGGTTGTTCGTGTGGCTGGCCGTTGGGCTCACGATCTACTTCACGTACGGAAGATTTCACGCCGCTGCGCTTCGCATTCGGCCGATAGCCAACGCCGCTTAGTGCTGAAGTCGTCGCGCGAAGATCGTGTCCCAGGTGGCGAGTGCCGGCTTCGGGTTGAGTTTCGCATCGACCAGGCCAAGCGTCGCGAACAGAGGCAGGATCGCGGGAACCGGTTTCGGGAAGCTTCCAAGATCCAGATCGGTGAAGGACAGCTGGAAGACACCGATCGCCTTCGCGGCATCGAGGAGTTGCGTCTGACGCACGATGTATCTCGCCTGCATTTCCGGCGACGACGAGAAAATTCCCCGCACTGAGGCAGACGGCCATCCGCCTTCGACCACCATCAGGGGCAATACTCGAGGCCCCCTCACCCGCGTGTAGTAGTCGAGTGGAATCTGATCGGGATCCTTGAATCCACCCAGGTACGGATATGATGACAAGCCGAGGAGGTTGACGAAGGGGAAATCACGCAGATCCTGATCGATTCCCACGTACGCGCCCTTCTGTACGAGCCTCCCCCACGCGGTCTCGACCTGCACGCTGATGTAGAGGGGCAGCGTGATCCCAGACCGCGAGCGACGGATGTCGGACGCCGCGTCGTTGGTCATCCGGACCACCGCATCATAGACCGGCCGCGGAGCAACTTGCCGGATCAGATTCGTCTCGGCGGCTAATCCCAGATAATCCGGATGAAGCATTTCGACCAGCACAACCACGTAGTTGCGATACAACCGCTGCACTGCCGGCTCCGTGATGCTCCGATGCGCGGCGACGAGCGCCGGCGCTTCGCTTTCGCGGGCCAGCCCATTCGTGACATCAATCGTCACCACCAGCTTCAGATGCTTCGAGCGATAGTAGTGCTCGAGATCGATCCCGTCCTTGCGGAGGGCCTCCTCGGGAGACGCTCCGGCGAGAAGCAGCGCCCAGGGGACGTCGAGATGCATGATCGCGGCGTCGGCTCGTTTGGTCCAGATCTCCATCGATCGCACCGCCACGTTGATGTCGGGCCTGGGCGGAACGACCGAGAAACCCATCACGTAGGAGCGCGTCCCATCCGACGATTTTTCCGGCTCATGCGTGGCGCGGGGGCACGTAGTCGCCACGACTGAAAAAGAGGTCACCGCTAACCAGCTGCGAAGTGCGATCATTGCAGCTGAATATGACCCGTAGAGGTCGCCAATGGGGCATTCCCAAAACGGCTGATCGTCGGCCTTATGAACACTGCTTGTGTCGGCAGGCACTGTTACATATGCTGATAATACGCATTACCGGATACCCCCGTGGAATTGATCCCGCATGCTGCCGTAGATACCTATCGCTCTTCCCCCAGGACGTGGCAGCCAGTTCGACCCGAAGATGCAGCAAAGCTCTCTGATTGCCGATTGCAGCTGCACTACGCGGCTCAGTTCGGAGCGGCCGCCGGGATTTCCTTCCTCGACCATCGTCCGGATGACAGCCACAGCAACCTGGAATGGGTGCGTTCTCTTGGCGGATTGTTCTCGCGCGTGATTCCAACGGGGAGACCGTTCCGGATCGGCGCCAGGCCTTCCAAGCTCGCATTGCTCATAGTCACCGAAGACAATCAGTCGATCGCGGAATACAAGCTCCATGGGCGTACGATCACCGATGCGACCGAGTGGATTCGCTCGCAGATCAAATCTCTCGGTGCGGACCCGGCGCGCTATACTTTGCGGCGAAACTACGAGATACCTGCCCATCAAGTCGCGATCGGAGAATCGTTTGACGCGAGCGCGCCGACGCTCTTCGAAGAGCTTTCAAAATGGTTCGCGAACGCCGCCATGCTCTTCGGCTCGATTGCTCGAAAAACGCGCGGAACAAGCGAGGTCAGATGCTGGCCCCACCACTTCGACATCGGAACGCTCATCAGAGTCGCACCCGATCGCACGATTGGAATCGGACTCGAGCCAGGCGATGATTACTACGACGAGCCTTACTTTTACGTCAACATGGCTCCACAACCCTCGGCGTCTCGCGCCCAATCCCGCCCATTGTGGGGCAACGGCACCTGGCACACCAACGAATGGGTTGGAGCGGTTCTCCCCGGATCCCGCCTCGGACCCGCGTCTGCTCAGGAGCGGCAGGTCCGCGAGTTCGTCGATTCAGCCACCACGGCCTGCCGAGCGCTGATTACACAGAGCTAGACGGCCGGAGCGATTGTAACGTCGGGACCCCCGGTTCGCGTTCGCCAAAACCGCTTCCGCCGGTGGGCCGGAGCAACGAGCAGCTCCACGATCGCAAGCACGCCGTCTACGGCGAGAGCGAGCGCCGCGGCTGGAAGCGCTCCGGAGAGAATCATCCGCGTGTCAGCGAGAGCGAGACCCGCCACTATGGGCTCGCCCAGACCTCCAGCTCCGATGAACGCGGCGAGCGTCGCCGCTCCCACAGTGATAACCGCGGCCGTGCGGATTCCAGCCATGATCACCGGTGCCGCGAGGGGAAGACGCACCCACAGTAGCCGCTGTGTTGGGGTGGTGCCGAGCGCCTCGGCGGCGGCGACCGCATCGGGATCGGCGTCGCGCACTCCCGTATAGGTCCCGCGCGCAATCGGATACAGCGCGTACAGCCAGAGCGCCATCAGTGCGGGCGCTACTCCGACACCTAGCAATGGAATCATGAACGCGAGCAGAGCGATGCTTGGAATCGTCTGGAGTACTCCGAGGGCGCCGATCGTCGGCTCCGCGATTTTTCTGGTGCGTTCGAGCCCGAGCCCCAATGGCACCGCAACGATAACAGCAGCCAATAGAGCGAATGCGACGAGCTCGAGATGCCGCACCGTGAGCGCGCCTATCGTTTCCCGGCGATCCCACAAATACCTCGCGAATCCCGACTGCCGCGCTGATTGCCCCGCCTGCGCTCCGCTCGCATCGTGTGCTGTGCCGGTCAGCCCAAGCGTGGCCAGCTCATCACCTGCCACTCGGCGGACATCTTCGCCATTCACTTCCACCCGGCGATTGAGTTGTTGCATTGTCTTTTCATCAAGACGCCCGCTCAGGAGCATCAGAGCCGCGACTGCGCCAGGTACCTGGCTCTCGAGCCGACCCGATACGAGCGCGGCCGCTTCGTACGGAGGAAAGAAGTGCCTGTCGTCGATCAGGGTGACCAGGTCGTAACGCGCGAGCAGCCCATCCGTCGAATAGCCATCGATGACATCCACCGCACCCGACGCGAGCGCCTGGTACTTCACCGCCGGTGCGAGTGGCCTGACCGCGCGAGGTCTCAATCCATAGACGCGAGACAGGCCGACCAGTCCATCGCTTCGTCCGATGAAATCAGCGGTGAACCCCGCCGTCAGATGCGGACTCTCACGCGCGAGATCGCTGAGCGTGCGAAGATGGTAGCGGGCTGCCGTCGATCGCGTGACGGCTATCGCGTAAGTGTTCTGAAAGCCGAGTGGTGGGAGCCAGCGCACGCGGTACAGATCCGCAAACCGACGCGCGACGTGCGCAAACACTGCCCGCGGATCAGCAGCGACAGAGTCGGGTAACGTGTCGTGCAGGATCGCGACGAGTCCCGTCCCCGTGTACTCGGGGTAGACATCGATCGCGTCGGTACGGAGTGCACCGAACGCGATCTCGGTTGCGCCAAGCCCGGGCTTCCGATCGACGCTGAATCCACGTGATTCCAGCAGCTGCGAAAACATTTCCGCCAGCAGGTACGACTCGCCGAACGGCTTCGACGCGACGACCACCGGCTGATTCTGCCGTTGTGCTGAGAGTGCGATGGGTATGGCACCGCCGACGACCATCGTGGCGATCGACAAGATTCGAAACGGGAATCTCATGCGCGCAGTGCCTCGAGTCCCGCTCGCGCCCGCTCTATCAGCCGCGCGACGTAATCCGTGGCCGGTGAACGAATCAGATCCCGCATGCTCCCTCGCTGCTCGATTCTTCCCTTCCTCATCACGACCACTTCTTCCGCCAGGCGTCCTGCTTCGGCCAGATCGTGCGTCACCAACAGCGTGGTGACGGTGAGATCGTGACGCAGATTGTCGAAGCTTTCCTGCAGCTCCGCTCGCGAGATTGCGTCCAGTGCTCCGAACGGCTCATCGAGCAGAATCACGCCGGGCCGGGCCGCGATGCTCCGCGCAAGCGCCACCCGCTGACGCTGGCCACCCGATAGCTCGTGGGGGAAGCGCGAACCGAATTCCGTGGAGGAAAGTCCAACGAGCTCGAGCGCGCGCCGAGCTGCGTCGATGGAATCGGGCATGTGCTGAAGCGTCGGCACGAGCTCGACGTTGCGCAGCACCCGCCAGTGCGGAAGCAGCCCGCCGTGCTGCTGCACGTATCCGATTCCGCGCCGCAGAGACACCGGTGACTGTGTTTGAACGTCCTGGTCGCCGACCATCACCTGCCCTTGCTCCGGCTCGACCAGCCGGTTGAAGCAGCGAAGGAGTGTGGTCTTTCCGGAGCCGCTCTCCCCGACGAGCGCCGTCGCGCGTCCCGCTGGAACGTCGATGCTGACGTCGTCCAGGGCGACGACGTTGCCGAACCGGTGCGAGACGTTGCGCGCGGCGAGAGAAATCGACATGGGCTTAAGAGTGATAGCGGCGCCCTGGAACCGCTATCGCTCGAGCCCCAATTGGGCCGCGGATCCCCGGGATTCCTTCCGCCTGCGGGGGCTGAACTTGCGCTCGCGGCGTTTCGGCGTATCTGTTTCGGTGGTCCAGTTTGCCCACGTACTACTTTCAGGAATTCAAAATGAATCCCGCCACCCCGAAGACTCGCCGCCTAGGCTCCCAGGGCCTTGAGACATCTGCCATCGGCCTGGGGTGTATGGGCATGTCGGAGTTTTACGGGCCGAGCAACGAGAAGGAATCCATCGCGACTATCCATCGCGCGCTGGAGCTCGGTATCAACCTGCTCGACACGGCCGACATGTACGGGCCGTTCAAGAACGAGGAACTTGTCGGCCGGGCGATCCAGGGAAAGCGCGACAGCGTAATCATCGCGACCAAGTTCGGAAACATGCGCGATCCCAACAGCCGCGCATTCAGGGGAGTCAACGGTCGTCCAGAGTACGTGCGTGAGTCATGCGAGGCATCGCTCAAGCGGCTTCGGGTCGACACTATCGACCTCTACTATCAGCACCGCGTCGACCCGAACACACCGATCGAGGACACCGTAGGCGCGATGGCTGAACTGGTTCGCGAGGGAAAAGTCCGCTACCTCGGCCTTTCTGAGGCAGCGATCACTACGATTCGTCGCGCCCACAAGGTGCATCCGATCAGCGCGGTTCAGAGCGAGTACTCTCTCTGGACGCGCGATCCCGAGGACGGGCTGCTCGATGCGTTGCGCCTCCTCGATGTAGGATTCGTGGCGTACAGCCCGCTGGGTCGTGGATTCCTTACCGGACAAATCAAGCGAATCGACGATCTGGCTGAGGACGACTTCAGGAGGCAGCACCCACGTTTCCAGGGAGAGAATTTCAACAAGAATCTCAATCTGGTCGCGCGGGTCGAGGAAATCGCCAAGGAGCACAAATGCACGCCCGCACAGCTGGCGCTGGCGTGGGTGCTCGCCCAGGGAGACGACATCGTGCCGATTCCGGGGACCAGACATTCCGAACGGGTTGTGGAGAATATCGGTGCCCTGAACGTCGTGCTATCGGAGTCTGATCTCAGGCGGATCGACGCGGCCGCGCCAATGGGAATTGCCGCCGGCGCGCGTTACCCGGAAGGCGGGATGAAGACCGTCAATCTCTGATCAAAACGAAAGGGGCATCCCTTTAGTGCTTACCGTCCGCGACGACTTCGATACGGACCACCACTTCGACGCGAATCGCCTGAGCCACCTGAGCGACCTGATCCGCCGGACCCCCCGGGCCTCGATCCGCCCGAGCCACCCGATCGTGCCGAGCCATGCGAGCCGTTCGAGCTACCCGACCGAGCGGCCTTTGCTTTCGAACGCGCCCGCTCCTCTGATTTCCTGCCCCTGATTGCAGCGATTCGCTCGCCGATCGGGATCTCGAGGCGTCCTTCTGGCCTCGCGTTGTAATCGAAGTCGGGGATCGTTATCTGCGGCAGCCGCTTTCCAATCGCCTTCTCGATCGCGCGGAGATCGTTCTGCTCGTCCGGCGCGACGAAAGTGAAGGCATCACCGACCTCGCCCGCAC
>JBGPHO010000071.1:0-10778 GCA_041484425.1 Gemmatimonadaceae bacterium | reverse complement strand
GAGGATTTCAGAGACTTCAAGTTGAAGCCGATTTCGAAGGAAGCGATTCCGCGCGCGGTCCAGAAGGCCGAGCGGTATCGTCTGATCAATCAGTCGTGGGCGTCCGAGAGCATTTGCCGCGACATCCTGGAGATCGATCCCGCGAACCAGCAGGTGCTGGTGATGCTGGTGCTCGCTCTCACCGACCAGCTCGCGGAGGGCGTGCACGCGACGGTCATGAAAGCCGTCCACGAAACGCTGCCGCGCATCACCGATCCGTACCAGCGCGCCTACTACACGGGCATTGCGGCCGAGCGCAGCGGGCAGGCGCATCTGCACGGAGGCGGGATGGGCAGCGGTGGAATGGCATATGACTCATTGCGGGATGCGATGAACTGGTACGAGAAGGCAGAGGCAATCCGACCCGTGGGCAACGACGACGCCATTCTCAGATGGAACACGTGCGCACGCCTCATCAGCGCTCACGCTCACGTGGCGCCGCACACCGAGGCTGCTTACGAACCCTCGCTGGAAGAATGATGCGACTCACCGAGACTGCTTGCGAACCCGCGCTGAAGGATTGATGCGATTCGCTACGACGCTCCCACTCGTCGCCTCTTTCGCCGTCTGCATTGTCGGCCCGCCGCTTCTCGCTCAGAAAACGACGCCCGCGCCAACCGTCGCGACAAAGGCTGGGAAGGCCATGATCTCGGGCGTCGTCGTCGATAGCCTGAACGGGAGATATCTTCGCGGCGCGGAAGTGATCATCCAGGGTGCTCAGGCGTCGCTCCTGACCGATTCTCTCGGGAAGTTCACGATCGACGGCCTGGCGCCCGGCACCTATCAGGTCGGCGTCTTCCATCCGCTGCTCGACACGCTCGGCATCTCGCTGGCGAGCCGGCCGTTTCACGTCGGGCCCGACAGCTCGAGTTTTATCTTCCTCGCGGTGCCGTCGGCGGCATCGATCATACGGACCGCCTGTCCGGTGCGAGGCTTCCGCCCGCAGGGCACGTCGGCCGTGATCGGACACGTGACCGATCCGGAATCGCTCCAGCCGGTCGCGGGAGCCGAGGTCTCGATCGCGTGGGTCCAGCTCGTGATATCAAAGGAGGTCGGCGTGAGGCGGACGCCGCGCGTAATTCGCGACAGCACCGATGCGCAGGGTGGGTTCCGGCTTTGCGGACTGCCGAACTCGATGCAGGCGACGCTCCAGGCTAGAAAGGCCGGCGCGGTCACAGCGGAGATTCCGATCACGCTGGGCGACGAGGAATCGGAGCTCTTCGCGCGCACGATGCTGCTGTCGCGGGCGGATTCAGGGGCGAAAACCGGCAATGCAACCGTGTCCGGCCGCATTGTTCTCGAGGGCGCGCCATCGAACGCGGGCAGCCGCGTCGAGGTCGTGGGAACCGGCGTCGTTACCATGACCAACGATAAGGGTGATTTCACGATGAAGAATCTGCCCTCCGGCACCCACGTGCTGTTGGCGCGACACCTCGGCTTTGGCGCTGAGACCGTCCCTGTAGATCTCTCGTCGCACGAGCCGAAGCAGGTGATGATCAAGCTGCCGAAATACGTGGCCGTGATTGATCCGGTCATCGTCACCGCCCGCCGCGCGGCGAGCCTCGACAAGGTGGGATTCAACAGGAGGCAGAGATCGGGCACGGGATTCTACCTCGGGCCGGATCAGATCCAGAGCATACATCCGAACGCTCTCACGGACATCCTGCGACGGGCCCCGGGCCTTCGCGTCGAGTATGGACCGGAGGGCGAGGAGATAACCAGCTCGCGGGGGACGACGAGCCTCACGGGAGGCGGGGGATGCGTGCAGTTTTACGTCGACGACATGCCTTGGCAGTCGGCGATGCCCGGCGACGTCAACAACTTCGTCAACGCCAATGAAGTTGTGGGCGTCGAGGTTTATGCCGGACCCGGCGCGCCACCCGAGTACACCCGCGGCATGCAGGATTGCACGACGGTCGTCATCTGGACGAAGTTCAAGATTCGCGACATACACTAGGCATTACCTTCACGCCGGAGTCGAAAGATGAAAGTGCCGAGCAGGTCTCTGCTGTTCACCATCGCCGCCATCGTCGGGCTCTGTGGCGCCTGTTCATCGGCGCAGCGAATGCAGAATTCCGTTTCCGCCGCGAATGCCCTCATGTACAACGCCAACGGTGTGCCGATCGGCACCGCCCAGATCTGGCAGGACAAGGTCGGACTCGTGCACGTGGAGATCGCGAGCCTCTCGCTTCCGGCGGGCACGCACGGAATCCACTTCCATGATGTCGGCAGGTGCGATGCAAGCGGCGCGTTTGCAACCGCAGGTGGTCACTACAACCCGATGGCGATGGAGCACGGGCTCCAGAATCCGAAGGGCCCGCACGCCGGCGACAATCCGAACATCGTGATCCCGGCCAGCGGCGTCGGTAATGTCGCGTTCACCTCCGATCGTATTTCGCTCACGCCGGGACCGCGCTCATTATTCGATGCCGATGGCACCTCACTAGTGATTCACGCGGGCGCCGACGACCAGATCACGAATCCCTCCGGCAACAGCGGCGCGCGCATCGCATGCGGGGTAGTGCGAGCTCTTCCCTGATCGCTGAATCGCTTGACACGCTCGGCGACCCGGCGCACGTTCCACGCATGACGGGTCGCCCCGGACGTAAAGAAGAAGGCGGTGAAGGCGCGCGAAGTGCGCGCGCCGGAGCCAAGCGCGGCGAACAACGAGTCGCTCGCAACGCGAGGAGCACGGCTTACATGAATCTCGCGACAGCGCTGGCGACGGTTTTTTCCGCCGGCGTCTACACCAAGGACGAGTTGCAGACCGCGGTTTGCACCTTCGTCTCCGAGATGAAAGACGGCGGAGAGACCGGTGAAGGCGTGGTCAGGGCAACGCAGAGTCTCGTCAACGAAGTGGGTGCTCGCTTCCCTTCGTCCGATCGCACGAAGGTTCTGCTCGCCGACATGGTTACGTGGTGCCTCGCGGAGTACTATCGCGAGAGTGCGTGAGGGCGCCCGCGTCCTCTCTTCTGCTCGTAGAGAGCCGTATCGGCCTGAGCGAGGAGATCCGCCAGCATCGTCCCTTCGGCCTTTGACCGCTTGGCGCCCAGACTGAGCGACAGCTCGTAACCGCGGTCGATCTCCCGATTGTGCTTCACCACGCGCGCCTTGATGCGCTCGCAAACGAGCTCGGCTGTCTGATCGGAATCGACCGTCATCAGCGCGACGAATTCGTCGCCTCCAAGACGCGCGATGAGGTCGGCTTCGCGGCAGCTCTCGCGGAGCACGCGCGCGGTGTCGATGAGGGCGCGATCGCCCACCAGGTGTCCGTGGGTGTCGTTGATGTGCTTGAGATGATCAACGTCGATGAAGATCATGAGGACGTCACGCTCCTGGCGAGTCGCCTGCTTGAGCGCCTGCTCCGACAGCGTGATGAACGCGCGCCGGTTAGGAAGTGAAGTCAACTGGTCGACCAGCAGGAGCGCCTTGAGCTCGTCCTCCGCGTGCTTTCGGGCGGAGATGTCGTGGTACATGGCGTAGACTCTTCCCGGCTGATCCAACACACCAAACGGCGTCGCGGCGATGGCAACCCAGAGGGTGTGGCCGTCCTTGTGACGACGTAGCGCTTCCGTTCTGAGTTTCTCTCCGGCCGCTACTCGCGCGGTGAGTTTTATGCCGTCCTCGACCATCTCTCTGGGGACGATCAGATCGTTGATGTTCGCTCCGATGGCCTCGTTCTCCGTGTAGCCGAACATCGTCGTGAACTGGCCGTTGATGCGGATGATGCCGTCGCGCTCGTCGAGGATCGCGATTGCCTCGGGCGCGTTCTCGAAGAGCGTGGCGAAGTAGACCTTCTGCGTTTGAAGCGCCTCGTAGAGATGCTTTCGATCGGTCACATCGATCGCGATTCCAACGGTGCCGGAGATTTTTCCGTCGGCGCCGCGGAGGGGCTCGACTCGTGTCTCGAAAGATCTTCCCCGCCAGTCGGTCTCGTACCGAACGAGCTCACCCTGTAGAGCTCTCAGATGCGCCGCAAGCGGCGTAAAGCCGGGATCGCGCGTCTTCAGCACTTCGTACAGCGTCATCCCAACCTGCTCGCTTGCGCTGGTGCCGATGAGATGCAGGCCAGCGCCCTGCGAAAACGTGATGTTGAGGTGCGCGTCGGTGGACCAGAGGTTGACCGGCACCGACTCCAGCATGAAGCTTAGGCGCCGCTCTGTGTCGAGCCCGTCGTGGCGAACCGGTGGGGTTGTTTCGGCCGGCCGCGAGCTGAATCGCCCAAGCAGGCGCCTGAGGATGGTACCGAATGGTTTCAGCGGCGGCGTCACAGGGGAAGGAGAAGTCAACTTGCCTCTCATTCTCTCACCGATGCCGCCTGGACGCAATGATTTCCGCGCGGCTCAGGGCCTCCGTCCACGGATCGTCGGCGGTCCGTTTGTACGGTACGAGACCCTCCAGATGGTGCCTCCGGTGTCGTCGGTGATGAAGATCGAGCCATCCGGAGCCTGCGCCAAGCCGACTGGCCTCCGGACCGGCTGAGCTCTTCCTGAAGCGGGACCGGGATTGAATCCATCGGCGAAAGTGGTAAAAGTCCCCATTGGCCGGTTGAATCGGAACGGCGCGAACACAACGCGGAATCCGGCCTGCGGGAGAGGTGCCCGGTTCCATGAGCCGTGGAACGCGATGAAGGCGCCGCCGCGGTACTGACTGGGGAACTGACTGCCCGTGTAGAAAAGCATTCCGTCGGGAGCCCAATGCCCGGGGAACGCCATCAACACCTGGGCCTTGCCGGAGCACTGACCGGTCTTCTGACCGTCGCCTCCATACTCCGGTGCGAGCACCAATGTCTGGCGATCGACGTCGTAGTAGCAGTACGGCCATCCATAGTCGGCGCCCCGATCTACCCGCACCATGACTTCGCCGGGGTTTTCGGCGCTTTTTTCGACGGTAAAGAGCTTCGGCCAGTTGTCATGCAGCTGGTCGCGACCGTGTACGGTGGCGTACAGGTAGCCATCCAATGGATTGCGCGCGAGCGCCACGGCGTTTCTGAGGCCCGTCGCGTACCGCCGTCCATCGCCCGGCCGCTGGCGTAAGCGTTTTGCGTCGAACTCCCAAACGCCGGCGCGCGTGTCGAGCTCAGTGCACGGATTGAATCCAGGTGACTCGGGCTGGCGATCGCGCTGCTGGCACGAGTTCGTTGCGGAGCCGATGTTGACGTAGAGCGTCTGGCCCTGGAGCACGAAGTTGTGGGAGTGATGCGACCCGGTCATCGGCAGACCGGTTACGATCGTATCGGGATTTCCGCTCGGCGTGAGCGAGCCAGACGCCAGCCGGTATCGGACAATCGAATTTCCCGCAGTGGCGAAGAGGAGATTGCCGGCGAGCGCGATGCCCGTTCCGCCTCCCACGCCAAACCGCTGCTGAATGTCCGCTTTTCCATCTCTGTTGGTATCGCGGAGCGCGAGGATTCCGCCAGTGCTGGATGGCGCGCCAGCGCCCGGCGCCGCGCGCCCACTGCGCGTGGCTTGCGTATTCACGAAGACATCACCGTTGGGTGCGACGACGATGTGTCGGGCCCCGGTCGCTCCCTCGGCGAAGACGGTGGCGCAGAAACCGTCCGGTAGCTGAAGGCCCGCGGAGCATCCCGGGGGACGCATGCCCGGTGGCAACCGGTTCTGGGCTTGAGCGGATCCAGCGAGAGCACAGGCGAACAGAAGTGTCTTCTTCATCGAGATTACCGGCGGCGGGTTGGGTGTTGGGTCAAATCTCGCACCCGAATTGCCGACTGTCGAATCATACCGCATCTTCGAAGAGCCCGTTCTTCCCGCAGGAGGTAGTCATGATTCTCGTCGCTGGTGCCACCGGAGTACTGGGCTCCGAGATAGTTCACCGTCTTACCGCGCGCGGTGAGAAAGTGCGTGCGATGGTCCGTACGACTTCCGCGCCCGAAAAGGTCGAACACCTGAAGCAACTGGGAGCGGAGATAGTTCGCGCGGACGTTAAACAGCCGCAAACACTGCTCGCCGCTTGCACCGGTGTGGACGCCGTCATCTCGACCATCACGACGATCCTCACGTCGCAGCCCGGAGACTCGTTCGAAGCGACTGATGGGGAAGGGAACAAGGCACTCGTCGACGCGGCAAAAAAAGCCGGCGCGGCCAAGTTTATCTTCGTCTCTTTCGACACGAGCAAAACGCCAGACAATCCGCTGAGCAGTGCCAAGAGGGAAACGGAGGAGCATTTGAAGGCGAGCGGGCTCGACTACACGATTCTCCACCCATCGCTTTTTTTCGAGAGCTGGCTGGGCCCGATGCTCTTCGCTGATCCAGCCGCGGGAACCGCGAAGGTGTACGGCAATGGAGCAGACAAGATCAGATACGTAGCGGTCGCGGACGTGGCCGAGTTCGCGGTGCAGTCGCTCTCGGCGCCGGCCGCTCGCAACGCGACCATCCCGGTCGGTGGGCCGGAGGAAATCAGTCAGCGCGATGCAGTGCGGATTTTCGAGGAGGCGTACGGCAAGAAGTTCAGCATTATCGAGATTCCGGAAGCCACTCTCGAAGCCCAATGGGCCTCGGCGCAGAATCCGTGGGACAAAACCTTTGCGGGATTGATGCTTGGCGTTGCGCGTGGGCTCGGCTCGGGGATGAACCCGCCGTTCGAAAAATTTCCGACGCGGATGACCTCGGCGGGGGAATACGTGCGGAACATGGCGAGGGCGAGCGGTCAGGTTAATCGCGGCGAACGGCGCGAGAGTGCGCAAACCGACGCAACCGTAGAAAGGGGCGCAGAGCTGATGTAAAAGAACGCGGGTTGGTGGTGATCCACCAACCCGCGTTCTGTCTGTTTCCAGTTGGCGCGCTTCGCCTTTTGCGTGCCTCAAGTGCCGCAGGCGGTTCTTACCCGCGCCGCGTCTCGAGGCATGTAGATCGCGAGGGCGCTGGCTTTCTGTGTCGCCGACTTCGTGCCGATCACTTCGCCGAGGACTTTGACCGTGGTTTTGTTCTGCTCGACGGGGTTCACGATCACAGCATTGGCGCCGACCTTGGCCGCGCCATTTCGGATCTGCTGCTGGAGCTGGTTGTCGGTCGTCCAGACGGAATTGCCCTGGGCTTCAATCCAGGCAAGCTCGTAGTAGTCGTACGGGACATCGGCGCGGCTGTTATACACGGCGATGGCGGCCGCGCACGTCGGAGCGCGACTCATGCTGGGATTGACGTCCGTGGTCTTCTTCCTGATGCCGGCGCAAGCCGAGCCGATGGCGAGCACAGACGCGAGTGTGATCCCCTTGAGGGTGTTGGGTCCGATCATGGTTGCTCCCTGAAGCGCTTTGGGTGGTTTGTCCCGATCCGAGATGGGGACACCTGCTCAACTGGTCCATTTGCAAGTGAGGGGCCGCCCGTGAGTCACAAAAGCGAGCTGAGCAGTGGACAAGCGGAATGCCTGAAAGCAGGCGGGCACTCGTTTTTAAGAGTGCCCGCGCGACCAGCCAAGGTTCCGCTCCCAAATGACGCCGTTAAGCGAAGGTTAATCCGAAGCCGTACTTGAAAAGCGGATCGTAATTTTTGTCGCCCACGTTAATCGGAATCTGCGCCATGGACCGAGGCCACGAAACAGAGAGTTTGCCGGTTGGTTTGTAATCACCGAAGAGCACATCCGCCACGCCTTGCCCTTCCGTCCCCGGCAACCAGGCTGCAACAAAAGCATCGCAGTGCCCCAGCGCGTCGCTGATGATCATTGGGCGTCCGGAAAAGAGCACAACAACGACCGGAATGCCAGCCTGCTTCATGTTGTTGATCGCTGTCACATCTTCCGCGGCGAGCGCGAGGTCGTCCCTGTCTCCGAAGCCTTCGGCGTATGGCGTTTCGCCGATCACGACGACTCCGACGTCCGCTCCGCCGGCGCCACTGCCATCTTTCGAAAACGTCACCTTTGTCGTCGGCGAGACGGTGTTTTGAATGGCCTTGAGAATTGTTGTCCCGCCCGGGGTAACATCACCGCTCTTGCCCTGCCAGTCGATCGTCCAGCCGCCGCATTGGTTGCCGATATCGTCGGCGCTTTTGCCTCCGACATGAATGCGCGCAAGCTTTTTCGACAAAGGCAGAGTTCGCTTCTCATTCTTGAGGAGCACCAATGATTGGCGCACGCATTCGCGCGCGACCTGCCGATGTTTGGCCGAGCCAAAGGTCCTGTGCAGACGCCGGTCAGCCAGTGGGGATCGGCTCTTGTTCATCAATCCCATAGCGAATTTGACTCGCAGGATACGAGTGACGGCATCGTCTATCCGCGCCCTGGGCACCTTGCCTTCCTTGGCCAGCTCCAGCAGCAGATTGAAAAACTGCTCATAGTCGGTTGGCACCATCACCATGTCCATACCTGCGTTGATCGAGATGCCGATGGCTTCCTTATAGTCTTTGGTTATCTGATTGACGGCTTTGTAATCTGAGATCAGGAAGCCTTGGAAGCCCAGCTCCTGTTTGAGGATGTCGGTAAGCAGTCGCTTGATGCCCGAGACCTTGACTCCATTCCAACTGTTGTATGAGGGCATGATGGAGCCGACTCCGGCTTTGACCGTGGTGATGTAGCCCTGCAAATGAATCTTTCTTAAATCCGCCTCGCTCAGTTGCGTATCGCCCTGGTCGAGCAGGTGCTTTCCCTCGCGATTGGGAAACCCGGCCGTCCCGATCATTGTGCCGCCGTCACCAACAAAGTGCTTGGCGCACGCCAAAACGCTCAAAGGATCACCGAGATCGTTGCGCTGGAGACCCCTGACTGCGGCTTCTCCCAGCGTCCGGGCGAGCTCGGGCGCTTCCCCAAACCCTTCGTAGGTTCGGCCCCATCTCTCATCGCGTGGAACTGCCACGCAGGGAGCAAATGTCCAATTGACGCCGGTGGCGCGCACTTCCTCCGCCGTCACGCGCGCGGCGCTTTCAACAAGCTTCGGATTGCGCGTGCAGCCCAGACCAACGTTGTGCGGAAAAATCACCGCGCCCAGGACGTTGTTGTGACCGTGCACAGCATCTGCTCCGTAGAGCAGGGGAATGCGGAGACGGGTCTTCAGTGCGTGCTCCTGATAGCCATCGCACATGTCAGTCCAGGCAGCGAGGCTGTTGCCCGCCTTGGGGTCCGAGCTTCCGCCGCTCAGGAGTGAGCCCAGGAAATATTTTTGAATGTCATTGACATCTTTCAGGGCGTCCTGCTCGGCCTGGGTCATCTGGCCGATCTTCTCTTCGAGGGTCATTTGGGCGAGCAGCGCTCGCACTTGCCCATCGTAGGAAGAGAGAGGTCTCGGACCGGCCTGATATCCCATGGCGGTTCTCGAGCCGATGCCCAGAGCTTCGACGATCGATGGCGCGAACACGCTTGCGCCGGCGGCAAGGGCGGAGGACTCGATGAATTGTCGGCGATTGATCTTCTTCGTCATAAGTTCTTCAACTCCTTATTCAGCGGTCCGTGGTCCAGTGAGCAATTCGGAACAACGAGCGAAGCAGGAGGAGCGACATCGCGAGAGCCAGAATTATTGGCCTATCGAGCAACAGTCAAGCGGAAAGCAAAACAGGCACTAGAACGTAAGCAACGTCCGGAATTCCCACAGCGGCGAGAAATAAAAGATGAAACGTATTCTGCCTTGCCAGTCTATACGTTGGGTCAGTCGCCCTTCTTGGGATTGTCCAGCACGAGTCCATCAGAACGGAAAGGGGGCACTCCCTTTCGAAAGTGCCCGCTTTCATTAAGTCGATGCAGCTGCGAACCTTAAAACAGCTCCCGAGGAGGGACTCGAACCCGGTCATTAACAGCAATCCGTTCGTGAGAGATAAGACGTTGTGTATGCGACGTTTACCTCAAGCGGCAAAAGCGAAGTTATCCGAGAGTTATCGGATTCGCGGGCGACCGCTCCGAGAAATTTCAGTTCAAGCGGCGAACACCAGCTAACGGCCGCGCCTTTAGAAAAGGCCGCACCCAGTTGCGGGGGCCGACTGGCGCGCTATTGATGGCGGTGCTGGCATGCTGCATTGTTAATTCACCCCCGCGCCGGTGAGCACAGGTCGTTAGCAGCGTCCGCGCCATCGAGTGCCTTGAACTGGAGCCGGGGATGCTGAAGCGGTGGATTCCTCTCGCAATCGCCGGATCGGTCGTTGCCATGGCGGCGCCTGAACCCGCGCAAGTCGGGCTGATCAGGATCAACGGCGCGATCGGCCCGGCCACGGCAAATTACGTGGCGCGCGCGATCGATGCGGCAGCGAAGCGGCACGATCAGTGCCTCATCATCGAACTCGATACGCCCGGTGGGCTACTCGAATCCACCAAGGATATCGTCCAGACGTTCTACGCCTCGAAAGTGCCCGTGGTCGTCTACGTGTCGCCGTCAGGAGCGAGCGCGGCCAGCGCCGGCGTTTTCATCACCTTGGCGGCGGATATCGCTGCAATGGCGCCGAATACGATCATCGGGGCGGCGCATCCGGTTGCATTCGGTACCGGGGGCGGGGCGGATAGCACCAACGAGGTGATGAGAAAGAAGATGGAGAACTACACTTCCAGCTTCATCGAATCCATCGCGGATAAGCGTCATCGCAACGTCGAGTGGGCGAAATCCGCCGTGCTCCAAAGCGTTGCGACCACGGCCCAAAAGGCGCTCAAGGCCAATGTCATCGATCTCATCGCGGACGACGTCCCGGACTTGCTGAAGCAACTCGACGGGCGCACCGCCGGCGGCAGGACACTCCAGACTGCGAACGCGAAAATCGTGGAGATTCCGATGAGCGCGGGCGAACGCGTATTTCAACTGATCTGGCGGCCCG
>JBGPHO010000070.1:0-10815 GCA_041484425.1 Gemmatimonadaceae bacterium | reverse complement strand
GGCGCGGTTATACCGTGGTGGGGAGTCATCGAGCGCGCCGCGCTTCGGCTCCGCCCCCTTCAGCAAGGGCGCCTGAGCCGCTACTTGATGTACGTGATCAGTACGGTCGTAGCTCTGCTCGCATATCTGCTCGTACGCGCGGGCGGCCGGTGAAGCCGGCGCCCGAGTTCATGATGCGCGCGGCAACACTTGTGTTCGTCATGCTGCTCGCGCCCCTCATCCCGGGCATCGCCAGCCGGACTCGGTCAATTCTCACGGCACGGCATGGCGCGCCCGTGTGGCAACTCTATTCAGATCTGTGGAAGCTTCTTCGCCGCGGCTCCGTGTATTCTCGCACGACCACCGTGGTATTCCGCCTCGTGCCGATCGCGCTGATGGCTTGCGTCGTTGTCGCCGCCGCAATGCTCCCGCTGGATGGCCGCTCGGCCATGCTCAGATTTCCCGGCGATGTCGTTGCCTTTGCATACGTATTGGCACTCGGAAGATTTGTGCTGGTGCTCGGCGCGCTGGACACGGGCTCGAGCTTCGAAGGCATGGGCGCGAGCCGCGAGGTGACCTTTGCCGCACTGGTCGACTTTGGTTTTTTCATCGCACTGGCGTCACTCAGTGTCGCGACGCGCGAGCTGTCGCTAAGTGGCATGCTTGGCTCGCCGGCGCTGGCTGCGACGTGGTCGTCCTCCGCACCAGCGGTCATCATGATCGTAGGCGGCCTCTTCGTGCTGCTCCTGGCGGAATGCTCTCGCTCACCAGTCGACGACCCGACCACGCATCTCGAGCTGACGATGATTCATGAAGTGATCGTGCTGGATCACAGCGGACCCGACCTCGCGATGATCCTTTACGCCAACGCCTTAAAGCTCTCGGTCATCGGCGCGCTGCTGACGCGCGTGGCTCTGCCGACCATGGAGCTTTCGTACGAGATGCGTGTGGGTGTTCTGGTTGCCGGCCTGTTCGCGGTCGGCGTTGGCATTGGTGTGGTGGAGTCCGCGATGGCTCGTCTGCGGCTGCCCAAAGTGCCGCTCTACATCGCCGGAGGGTCAGCCCTCTCCGCTTTTGCCCTCATACTCCTCTTGCAGTAATGAACATCGGAAAGTTCGCCGAACTACTGCTGCTCCTTATAGTGCTGACGGACTTCGCCGTTCTGGGATCCTCACGTCTCAGCGCGTGCATCCGCGCGATCGCGATTCAGGGAGTGCTCCTGGGTGTTCTGTCCCTGGTGATCGACGATCCCCGATCGGTGCACGCAATGGTTCTTGCCGCAGGCACTATCGCAATAAAGGGCATCGTTCTGCCGTTGTTCTTGCGATGGGCCATGCGCGAGTCGGCTGTTCGCCGGGAAGTAGAACCAGCAATTGGCTACATGGCCTCGTTGTGCCTCGGGGCTCTCGCAGTCGGCGCTTCGTTCGCGCTGGCAAACCGACTGCCCGTCATCACCAGGATCGAGCTACTCGTGCCGATTGCGTTTGCGACGGTGATTGTTGGTCTTCTCGTCCTCGTCACGCGCAGCAAGGCGATCATACAGGTCGTGGGGTATCTGATGCTTGAAAACGGAGTATACCTCTTCGGCCTGACCGAGTTGAGCCGAGTTCCGTTTCTGGTGGAAATCGCGGTGCTGCTGGACGTGTTCGTCGCCGTTTTCGTCATGGGGATCGTCGTCTTCCACATCAATCGCGAGTTCGACTCAATTTCCGCGGCGAATCTCGTGGAGCTTCGAGAGTCGTGATCGCAATCACCGCCGTGGACTGAGCGCGCGATGCTTCTTCTTGCGATTCTGCTCATTCCGGCAGTCGCCGCCGGGTTCGCGTACCTGCTGCCACGGCGCGGGCTTCGTTTGGCGGTCCTGGTGCTGACGAGCATTGTCCATCTGGCGCTCGTCGCGGTTCTATGGACAACCCCCGACGTTACCGCGCTTGGCGGTTGGCTGGTGCCTGACCCACTGGGGCTGATCGTCCTGACGCTGGTGAGCGTGTTGTTTCTCGCGGCGTCGGTCTACGCCATAGGGTTGCTGCGCGAGGAAAGTCCGCGGGGCGGACGATTGTTCGTGTCGTGCCTTCTTGGATTCCTGGCCGCAACCTCTCTGGTCTCGCTCAGCCACCATTTCGCGCTGCTCTGGGTGGGAATGGAATCGACGACTCTTGCGATCGCTCCGTTGATCTTCCACCGACATGACCGGCGGTCGTTGGAGGCGGTGTGGAAGTACCTCGTGCTCTCCTCGGTGGGTATCGCGTTCGCGCTGCTCGCCGTGTTCCTCCTGGCCACGGCACAGCCAGCACTCCCGGGGGTGCGCGCGCTCGTGCTGGACGACCTACTGGCTAACGGTCACTCGCTGGAAGGGTCATGGCTTCGCGCGGCCTACGTGTTCGCGCTGGCCGGATTCGGAACGAAGATGGGCCTGGCGCCGCTTCATACGTGGAAGCCGGACACGTATGGCGAAGCTCCGAGCCTGGTCGGCGCGCTCATGTCGGGTGCGCTGACAAGCTGCGCGTTTCTGGGCCTTGCCCGGTTCACCGAAGTCTCGGTGGCCGCGGGGCTGACTGATTTCACTCAGCCGTTGTTGATCGCATTCGGTCTGATTTCACTCGTGATCGCCGCCGCGTTCATCATCGGTCAGGCCGATGTCAAACGACTCCTGGCCTATTCCAGCGTCGAGCACATGGGCCTC
Source organism: Gemmatimonadaceae bacterium (assembly GCA_041484425.1). Classification (GTDB taxonomy): domain Bacteria; phylum Gemmatimonadota; class Gemmatimonadetes; order Gemmatimonadales; family Gemmatimonadaceae; genus UBA4720. The sequence continues at coordinate 8,153 of JBGPHO010000070.1, read as the reverse complement.
CTCGTGCTCGGCCTGGGCGTTGGGGGAGTCGGTGTATACGGTTCAGTTCTACACGTGCTGAACAACGGGATCGCAAAAGGGATGCTCTTCCTCGTCGTCGGCAATCTCGTACTCGCGACCGGATCGTCCGTCGCCGCCGACATGAGCGGAATGCTGAAGCTGCGTCCGTGGTCAGCGGCGCTGCTTTTTGTCGGGCTGTTCGCAGTAACGGGCTCACCGCCGTTTGGTCTCTTCGTAAGCGAGTTCTCAATCGTGAGCGGCGCGATCCGGCAGGACCACTGGCTGGTCGCCGCAGTCATGCTGGCGCTGCTTGCGATCATTTTTGTTGGCATCGGCGGGATGTTTCTCAAGATCATATTCGGGCCCGGCACTACCACAACGGTTCACGACGAGAAGTCAACAGGCGACGGCGTGCTCTTGCTGGTGGGCCCACTCGGGCTGGCGGCGCTTGTGGTGATGCTGGGCTTCTACATTCCGACTCCCCTGCAAGACTTGCTGGTCCGGGCGGCGCGGTTGCTCGGGGGTGTCGCGCCATGAGCGCCGACGCGCTCCTGACGGTTTACAACCGGCGGTGTGTCAGCGTCGCCGACATTCCGCTTCTGGAGGTGGCGGAATTCGCTGCCACGCTCGCGAGCTCGGTCGCCTCTGGCTGGCGCATCGTGTCGCTATTCGGCGTCCCCGAAGACACTCGAGCGCTTCGTCTCTGCGCGGTGCTCGCCAATGACGACAGCGGAGTGTTGGGCACGACCTGCGCCATCGTTGGCCAGGAGTATCCCGCGCTGTCGACCTCGTGCCGGCAGGCGGGTCGCTTCGAGCGTGAGATTGCGGAACAATGCGGCGCGATTCCGAAAGGGCATCCTTCGCTCAAGCCGTTGCGTCGCCATCCGCCCGATCATGCCCCGAGCGCGTGGGCGCTGAGACCGAAGGACCGCGAGGATTTCCCCTTCGACGTCGTACACGGCGACGAAGTTCACGAGGTCGCTGTCGGCCCGGTGCACGCCGGAATCATCGAGCCCGGTCATTTTCGATTCAACGCGCACGGTGAAGAGGTACTTTCGCTGGAAATAATGCTCGGCTACCAGCACCGTGGTGTTGAGCGTCTGCTCGAGGGTCCGGAGCGCGGCACGGCGGTGCTCGTCGCTGAATCCATTGCCGGTGATACTGTAATCGGACACACGAGCGCATTCTGCGGTGCCATCGAAGCGCTCGCGCGCAGTCACAAGACCCCCCGCGCGCAGACGATTCGCGGAATTGCGCTCGAGCTGGAGCGCCTGGCCAATCACATTGGTGATCTGGGTACTCTCTCCAGTGATGTCGCATACCAATCTTCCGCGGCTTTCTTCGGTCGCTTGCGCGGCGAGTGTCTCAATCTTCTTATGACGATCTCCGGCAACCGCTATGGTCGCGGATTGATTCGACCAGGCGGAGTACTGTTCGACATTCCGCCGACGATGACGAGCGAGTTGGTGCGCCGTGTCGAACGGCTTCGGGAAGAAGTGCGACCAGTCGCTGAGCTGCTATTTGAAAACCCATCTGTGCAGTCCCGGTTCGATGGCGTGGGTGTAGTGTCCGCGGAGCAGTGCCGTGTCGCCGGCTACGTCGGCGTCGTTGCGCGCAGCTGCCGGGTGCCGCTGGATGTGCGACACGATTTCGCCTATGGCGTGTATCGCTACGCGCAGATTCCTGTCGCTACGGCCTGGAGTGGCGACGTGTACGCGCGCGCGATCGTTCGGTGGCTCGAGGTCCAGCGATCGATGGAATTCATCCTGGAGCAGTTGGCTGCGCTCCCGCGCGGCGAGGTACTGGTGGACTGCGGCGCGTTGCGGCCCTCGGAACTCGTGGTCGCTTTGGAGGAAGGGTGGCGGGGCGAGATCGCGCACATCGTCATGACTGATGCCGCCAGTCACATACGGCGCCACAAAGTGGTGGACCCGTCCTTCCACAACTGGAGCGCGCTGTCCGCCGCGATGCCGGGCAACCAGATCTCGGATTTCCCGCTGTGCAACAAGAGCTTCAACCTGTCGTACGCCGGGCATGACCTGTAAGAATCGGACCCGGCATTCTCGCTTGCCGAGAAATGGACGACGTGGCGCCCTGCCACATAGTCGTGGCGGAGATCTCCGTGTTTGACTATCTGAGAGCGCGCTTCGGGCCTCGCTTTGCTCGGGCATCGCTGGTTCCGAGTGACAGCGGATTGCCCCAGCGCTTTCGCGGCAGGCCGGCTATCGCGCAGCCGCAAGCCGACGTTGCCACTGAAGGCGGCACCCCGGTCGGCGAAGCTGCGCCGGAGCACAGTCACCGCAATCTGCCAGTCATTGATCTCGGTCGCAGCGTGTTTGCCCCCGAAGAGACGGAGCGGCTTAAAGGGCCGACGGCGTTCACCCAGGATTACCGCATGGCCACGAGCAGTCGGAACGCCCTGCTCACGTCCGGCGGCGAGATCGAGCTAGCGCACGCGCTGGATCGCAAGATGCGCCGGCTGCTGGGCCGCTCGCTTCGATTTCGACTCGTCGCGGCCGGAAGCTGTGGCGGCTGCGAAGCGGAACTCGCCGCGCTCGGCAACGTGGTGTTCGACATGGCGCGGTTCGGTATCCAGTTCGTGGCCTCGCCGCGTCACGCCGACGGGATCGTGATCGCCGGCGCGGTCAGCGAGAACATGCGCGATGCGCTCGAAAGGACTTATGAAGCTGTCCCCGACCCACGAATCGTCGTAGCGGTCGGCGCGTGCGCCATATCAGGCGGGGTGTTCGCCGGGAGCGAGCGTGTGCTCGGTGGCGTTCCGCCGTCGATACCCGTGGACCTCTGGGTTCCCGGTTGCCCTCCACATCCCTTGACTGTGCTGGACGGTCTTCTTCGTCTGCTGGGCCGAGTCGATCACTTGTCGAAGACGGTCCCCCGAGGCGCTCGCGACGACACGTCGGCGACGCCGCCCTGACGAAATCCGCTGGCGTACCGACCGCCCAGCGCTATCTTGCACCATTGAACCACTGGTCAATGTGAAGGAGTGACGTGAATGCCGGGTCAAAAGGCTTCGGAAGCGGCGCGGCGGATGCAGATCTTGAAGGCCGCGTACGAGCTGGCATCGCGCAAAGGGTTGGACGCCCTGACCGTCAGACTTGTCGCGAAGCGAGCCAAATTGAGCCCCGGACTGGTGCTCTTCCATTTCGGGACCAAAGACCAGCTGATCACCGCCTTGCTCGACTACCTGATCGAGACCACTTCGGTGCTCCACGTTACCGAGGACATCACAGGCATTCCAGCGCCACTCGACCGGTTGCTCGTGCTGCTGCGCCGAGAGATGAATCGCATGGTGAGCGAGCCGCGCCTCATCAGGCTGTTTTTCGACTTTTGGGCAAAGGGGTTCACGCACGCCCTGATAAGGACAAAGATGCAGGCCGAGTTGGACCGTTACCGCGAAGCATTCAGGCCGATCGCGCATGAGGTCCTGCAGGCGGAGCCTGAGCGTTTTTCTGGCGTCACTCCCGAAGGACTCTCGGCCGTGGCCGTCAGCTTCATCAAAGGATGCGCGGTGCAGTCGATGATCGATCCGGAGAATTTCGATATCGAAGAGTACCTCGCCGCGACGAACGGACTGCTCGGCCAGCTTAACGCGCAAACAGCCTAGCAGCAGGCGGCCCATCACTCGAACGGCGCCATTTGGTCCAACCACTGACCGTCGTCATATAAGATCCGTGCTCACGCCACTCATTCTCGGAAGCGCCAGAGGCGAGGAGCGTGCAATGGACGATGTCGAGCTAAGGCGACAGCTCGAGCGGGTGCACGCTGACTGCTTCGGCTGGGCGATGGCCTGTTGTGGCCGCGATCGCGACGACGCCGAGGAGGTGCTGCAGACCGTGTATCTCACAGTGCTGGATGGGCGAGCGCGTTACGACGGCCGGTCGACTTTCCGCACCTGGTTGTTTGGCGTGATTCGTCGTACGGCCGCGTCGGAGCGGCGCAAGGCGTGGCTGCGCGGACTGCTGTTGAAGCGCGAGGCCGATGGCCTGAAGCCGGACGCGCCTGCCCCGCCGGACGCGGAGGTCGAGCGGGACTCGCGCGGCGAAAGTTTGCGTCGTGCACTCGCACACCTGGCCCCGCGCCAGCATGAGGTGCTCCAGCTCGTGTTCTACCACTACCTGACGGTCGACGAAGCTGCTGCTGTGATGGGCATCACCATTGGCTCGGCGAGAACCCACTATGCACGTGGCAAGGCGCGCCTCGCCGCGCTGCTCGGCGACGCGAAGGAGTTTTGACCACTATGGACGAGACCGAGTTTCGCAGTCGTTTCGCGCAGTTGCGTGATGCCGACACAAAGAGTGCGCCGAGCTTCGCGCAGACCTATGGGCGCGCCCGCGCGCATCGGAGCTTGAGTGCGACGCTGCGCGTGCGGCCGCTGGTGATCGGCGCGGCGGCGGCGATAGGGATCGCCGCGGTCTGGCTCGCGTATTCGCAATCGCTCTCGCAATCCACGGTTGCCCCTGCGATCGCGACCTGGCGCGCGCCGACGGACGTCCTGCTTCGGACGCCAGGCAGCGACGTGCTCGGTTCGATGCCCGCGCTCGGCGCGTCCGTTCTCGATTCGATGATTCCTTCACCTTTGAACAGAGGAACCTGATCATGAAAGCTTCAATTCTCGTATTCGCGTTTGCGCTCAGCGCCGCGAGCCTCGCGGCGCAGGGGCCACCAGCGGGACAGCGCGGCCCGGGGCCGGGTCCTGGTCAGGAGGACTGGGGGCGGAACTTTTTCCCCCCGGAATTGGTGATGCAGCACCAGACGGAAATCGGACTGCAGGACGCGCAGCGCACGGCGCTCACGTCTGCCGTCCAGCAGGCGCAGGCCAAGTTCATGGATGTTCAATGGAAGCTGAGCGCCGAAGGTGAGAAGATGGGCCGTCTGCTTCAGGGCACGCAGGTGGACGAGACGCAGGTCCTGGAGGAAGTTGACCGCATTCTCGCGTTGGAGCGCGATATCAAGAAGGCCCAGATCTCACTGATGGTGCGCATCAAGAACACGCTCACCGCGGCGCAGCAGTCGAAGCTGACGGAGATACGGAACCGAAACGAGTAGCTACCGACCTCTCTTGTTGACGAGGTGAAATACGTCTGGTGGTCAATTTGCGCGCGCCATTGGGTAACAGATGTGAGGAGTGATAGCCCGGTGCCTCTCGCCTCCAATCACAGACGCGATCACCTGGACTATCCGTTCGTTTGATGCGGCGTCCTTTACCGCTATCCGCGCCGCGTGCGCGCCGAGCGTCGTGCCCATCGTTCCAACGTCGCGGAGAAAAACGTTCTGTCGCCTTGCCCGCGCAACGAGCTCGGCCGCGTTCGGGCCATCAGGCGGAAGATGACAAAGCAGAAAGTTGGCAACTCCTGGAATGACGCTTATGCCGAGTGATCGAAGGGCCGTTGCGAGCTGTCCCCGGAGTAGATGAGTCTCCGCCCACCGCGCGGCGTAATAGTCGCTGTCCGCCAGCGCCCTCACCCCAGCCACCTGTGATAGAAGACCCACCGCCCACGGCGGATTGAACCGTCTCAGCTCGGCGATCGACGCTTCGCCCCCGCACAAATATCCCACCCGCATTCCGCTCAGCGCGTAGACCTTCGACATCGATTTGCAGACAGTTACGTTCTCTCTGCTCGCGGCGAAGCGCTCCAGAGATTCCTCTGAGCGCACATAGTCGATGTACGTCTCGTCAATCCAGACCCGTGTTCGAAATGGAATCGAATCGATTGCCGCCTCGAGAGCAGCACGGGGCACGTGCTGTCCCGTCGGGCTGTTCGGGTTGACGACGATAACCAGGTCGTAGCGCGTGGCTTCGACCATCTCCACAAGCTGCGACAGATCGACCCGGTAGTCGGCAGAGCGCGCGAGTGGAAGCCGATCGATCTTGCATCCGATGACGTGTTCCAGAACGTGCGCGTACTCACCGTACATCGGGTCGAGTATGAGAACACGCGAGTCGCGCGTGAGCCATTTGATGAGTGCGAGAAAGATGAGGTCCGACGATCCACCGCCAGCTAGTACGTAGGCTGGTTCCATCCCACGCGCTCTGGCGATTGCGCGAACGAGGCCCTCGCAGTTCGTCGGAGGGGAAGTCCGCACGAGCCAGGGCAGATGAGCCCGGAGCGCGGCAAGCACGCCTGGTGCAGGTGGGAACCATGCGTCGAGGACATCGGCGTTGACGATCTGAGCGCTTCGATCCAGAGACGCGAATTCCTCGCCAACCGCCTCGAAGAACGCGCCGCCGTGATAACAGGCGGGCGGCTCACGAAAGACGAGCGGGAGATTCCATTCGATCGTGTCCTCCATTCGATCAAGCACTTGCTGGCTCGCCGCGAGGCCAGTTGCGAGTGCGGGCATGTTTTCATGGAGCAGATGATACACGACGTTGCCTGAGCGCACTTGCTCACCGACCGTGCGCATGCCGACTCCGAGATAGAGACTGAGGACCTCGTTCCTTCCGAGCGCTACTACGTGCGTGCCGCCGTGTGACTGGACCCAGCGGAACGCGGCGTACATTAGCGCCGGCGCGATTTGCGAACCGCGATGTTGGCGCAGGACAGTGAGGAGGCGAATCTCGAAGAGACCGTCATCGCACTCGAAAGAAAGCGCTTTGCGGTCCAGATACTTGTCGATCGAGTATCGCCGCCCCGGCGGTGTGACGCTGACGAATCCGGCAACTTCGCCCTCGACTGTCGCTACGATGTAGACGTTGAAGTCATCCAGCTCGTCGCGGATTCTTTCTGTTGCATTGACGATGTGCTGGCCGAGCTCACGCGCGTACACCGCGTGGCGCAGGCGGTAAATGATCTCGCGATGTGAGTCCGACGCAACGCTGATTTCAGGAATGCCTGGTTTCCTGGGGCGTGTCTGGGTTCGAGTCATTTTAGCGCTCCCGAAATGAATGGATTGAGCAGGCTGGCCTCACCATTCAATCTCGACCTGAGCGCCGTTCCCCAAATACGTCGTTTGACGTAGCAACCGTCGTACTTCGCGTTACCCGCGCTGGAACCGTGAGTGATTTCGAGCATTGACCTGGTCACAGCACGGTGGCTCCTTGAGGGTTCAACGCGGCAGGCAGTACGATCCGCGAAGGCCACAGAAACGATCGATTCGTCCGCTTGCAGCGTGCCCTGAGGCACGGTCTCCGGACCGCGTTTCCCTAACCACCGTCGCTCGTCAGACTCAGAGCCCTAATAAGCGCCGGTTTTCCGTCGGCCCACCTGTTTTGCGGGTCCTGGGCACCAAAGGGCGAACGCTACAACACCTCCACCCGAGGTCGGTCTCATGTTCGAATCGTTTGCGCAACTATTCCCCGCGGATTGGCAAGGCGCGGTGCTCACACTGCTGGCGCCAATGCGTTGGCTCGCAGCATGGGTTTCGACGATCGCTACGGCATGGATCCACGGCGGCAATTCCGCCGGTCGCATGCTGGCATGGATCGTATTACTGATGCCCGCACTTCTAATCGCGGCCGGCCTGTGGTGTACGGTCGCTTCCATCTACACGCTTCCTTTCCGGTCGGGTCGCGGCGCCTTCATCACATCCATGCTCATGGCGTGGTGGGATGCTGGCCGCTGCATCTGGCTGTTCTGGACAGGAATGCTTCGCGTAGGCGTCGCACTCGTTGGCTGGGTCATCGGCTCGGTGCGCTTCGCCTTCCTGATGGTCAAGAACATTCTGCTTGGCGTGCTGCGCTCGCCGCTCACGCTGCTCAATTGGACATCCGAACGCTACTTCCAGCCCGGTGTTCCCTGGATCGCATTCCTGGTTCTTACCGTCTGGTGCGCGATCGAAGCAACGATCTTCACCTTCACGCTGCAGCCGACACTCAATGAAGTGTTTGGCAGTCTCACCGGGTTCGATCCGAATCCGCGCGTGATGGCGCCGCTGCTCTGGATGTTCCTGTTCATGCTGGTGGCGGGAAGCTTCGCCTGCGTGCAGGTCGTCACTGAAGCAATCAAGGCGAAGAAGACGGCTACTATAGTACAGATGCTCGTGGTCGAGAGCGCGGTGATGTTCTTCGAGGTGATCTTCCTCTACCGCGAGCTGATCGACGCGATCACGCCGTGGATCGCCCAGCAGTCGGGCGGCTCGGTGCAGCTCGGTATCGGCGCCACCCTCGCTTTGGCCTCGTTCGGCTGGCTGGG
>JBGPHO010000069.1:0-10821 GCA_041484425.1 Gemmatimonadaceae bacterium | reverse complement strand
CGCCCAGACGCAGCAGTTCGACTTTCTCACGATCTCTGGCCACAAGTTCGGTGCGCCCAAGGGAATTGGCGCGCTCTTCATCCGACGGGGCACGCACATCGAGCCGCTGATGTATGGCGGCACGCAGGATCGCGGACGCAGACCAGGGACCGAGAATGTCGCCGCCGCGGTAGGCTTGGCGCGCGCCGCCGAGCTCACGCTCGCGGAATGCGAGGCGCATTGCGCGCGCATTCGAACGTTGCGTAACCGGCTCGAGGCGGGAATTCTGGCGAAAATCCCCGATGCAGTCATCCACGGCCGCGGCGCGGAGCGTGCGCCGCACATCATGAACATCTCAGTCCCGGGGACCGATAGCGAATCGCTCCTCATGGCGCTCGATCTTCGTGGCATCGCGGCGTCGGGCGGCTCGGCCTGCCAGAGTGGAAGCATCGATCCGTCGCACGTCCTGGCGGCGCTCGGCGTTCGTCCCGATCTGGCGAGTGCCGCAATCCGTATGAGCCTTGGCGTTCTGACGACGGATCAATGCATCGACCGCGTCATTGAAGTGTTCCCCGCGCTCGTCGCCAAGGCGCGACGGCTCGCGGTCGCCGAATAATGACGTCGCGTGAGCGGGTGCTGGTCGCGATGTCGGGGGGCGTCGATTCATCGGTCGCCGCCGCGCTGCTCGTCGAGCAGGGCTACGACGTCGTTGGCGCGACCATGAAGCTATTCTGTCATGGTGAGGATGTCCCCGACCGCCCGTGCTGCTCCCTCGATTCCGTGAACGACGCGCGCCGCGTCTGCGAGCACCTCGGAATTCCGCACTACGTGCTCAACCTCGAGACGCGCTTCGGACACGATGTAGTCGACAACTTCGTCGAGGAGTACGCTCGCGGCCGCACACCGATTCCCTGCGTTCGCTGCAACACGTTCACGAAGTTTCGCGATTTCCTGAAGAAGGCAGATGCCATCGACGCCCGGTGGATAGCGACTGGGCACTACGCACGTGTGGTCGATGGCGAGCTTCACCGGGGAAACGATGAGAACAAGGATCAGACTTATTTCCTGTGGGGAATCGACCGCGCCGTGCTGTCGCGCATGATCCTTCCCGTCGGCAGCCTCGACAAAGCGCAGACGCGCACCCGCGCGCACGCAATGGGGCTCGAGGTGATCGCCGAAAAGCCCGAGAGCCAGGAGATCTGTTTTGTGCCCGACGGAGATTACGCGCGAATTCTGGAGCAGCGCCTGTCCGCGGACGCGCCCGCGCTCTCGCGTGGGCCGATAGTCAACTCGAGCGGAGCAGTCGTGGGAGAGCACAACGGATTCGCGCGCTATACAGTCGGACAGAGGCGCGGTGTGCCGGGTGGCTTCGCGCATCCAATGTACGTGATCGCGATTCGAGCGGAACAGCGCGCCGTAGTGATCGGAACGCGCGATGAGCTGCTCGGCAGCGGGATCGTAGCTCGCGAGGTGAATTGGCTCACCGACGCGCCCAATATCGGCGACCAGGTCAGCGTTCGCATCCGGCACCGTGCACCGCTCGCGCGGGCCGAGATCGTTCGCCTCGACGGGGAGGAAATCGAGTTGGCCCTGGACGAGCCGGTCTCAGCCATAACGCCGGGGCAGTCAGCAGTGTTCTACGATGGTGAGCGCGTTTTGGGCGGCGGATTCATCGAAGCGGCCAGGCGGGCGCGTTCGCAGCTACCGGTGCTCGCAGCCTAAGTCACAGAACCCGAATCAAGAGAATTTGACGTTAGTCAAACGATATCTCGCTCCGACCGATTTCTCTCCCGCGGAGACCTGGCGGCTGGTGGAGTGGTCCCACGCTCTGGGAGCGGACGAATTCACGATCGACTGCGTAGGACCCGATGCTCGCGAAGAGGCGAAAGTCTGGCGCCCGTTTGAGAAACTCGTACAGCCGTTTTCGCGGGGCGAGAAGACCCGCGAGCGCATGAGCGGCCGCACCGCGGATGACCTGACGCGAAGCACCCGGCTCTGGGAACTGAATTCTGTTACGATAGGAGCATTGAAACACGCATTGCCGAGTGGACTGCTCGCCTATGACCCTGCTGGACGCGGATGGTTCGAGGACCCGATCTTTTACCGCGACGGAGCTCTTGTTTTGGGTGTCCTCTCGCACGAGGCTTTCGCGGTTCTTCGACTATCAGTTCTCGAGTCTGTGCGGCTCTCGGCAGCCGGGTTCCTCAGTCACGATTCATTGCCGCGGGTCGGCTGAAGCCACACCAAGCGGTTCGTAGGAGCTGCAGGACACTGCGGGATTTGAAACACCAGGCTGGCTAACCCATGGAGGCGCTGTGATCCGGAGACGACGGAAGTTACGGTATACTGGACGTGTCCTCGCTGTTGTCGGGACAATTCTGAGCGCGGCTTGTCAAGTTCCGGCCCCAGCGCCTCCACCGCGGCCGACATCGATCGTACCACGGCTCGTTCCCGTCCCAGCCTCGATGGTCCCCGGCGCGGGAGCACCCTTCAACATCATCCGAACCACCGGCGTCTTCGTCGACGCCAGCAACCCCGAGGTACGCTCGATCGGCGAGATGCTGGCTGCCCAAATTCGTCGTCCAACAAGCTTCCCCGTCGTGGTATCGCCAATCGGCACGCCGTCGGTTGGCGCGATCATTCTGCGCCTCGCCTCGGACCGTCCTGCTCTTGGAGAGGAAGGCTATGAGCTGAGTGTGACGAGCGATTCGGTCCGCCTCGTCGCCAACCGACCGGCCGGCCTGTTCCGCGGCACTCAAACCATCCGGCAGCTGCTCCCGGCCGACATTGAATCGGACATGAGCCTCGAGCGCTACGACTGGCCGATTCCCGCTCTCACGATCGTCGACCGCCCGCGCTTCGCCTATCGCGGCGCCATGCTCGACGTGGCCCGCCACTTCTTCACGGTGAAAGAGGTCGAGCAGTACATCGACATACTCGCGCTGTACAAAATGAACATGTTCCACATGCATTTGGCCGACGATCAGGGCTGGCGGATCGTTATCAATTCGCGTCCGAAGCTGACCGCGATCGGATCCCTGACGCAGGTGGGCGGCGGGCTAGGCGGTTTCTATACGCAGCAGGACTACCAGGACATCGTGCGCTACGCACAGGCCCGCTACATCACGGTCGTCCCGGAGATCGACATGCCTGGACACATGAACGCGGGGCTCACCGCTTATCCGGAATTGGCGTGCAGCACACGGCCGTCGGCGCTTTATAGCGGAACCGATGTCGGCTGGAGCACCCTCTGCGTCGACAAGGAGGAGACATACGGATTCGTGGACGACGTGGTCCGCGAGATCAGTGCAATGACTCCCGGACCCTATTTCCACATGGGCGGAGACGAGGTCCAGACGCTCACGGTCCCGCAATACGTGAAGTTTGTCGAGCGCGTCCAGACCATCGTCAGCAAATACGGCAAGGCGATGATCGGCTGGGAAGAGATCACCAAGGCGCGCCTAAACCCGACCACGATCGCGCACCAATGGAAGAGCGACTCGGCTACGGCGGCCTTGGCCTACGGCTCCAAGTTGATACTCTCGCCCGCGCCCAAGGCCTATCTCGACATGAAGTACACGCCCGCCACCGAGCTCGGGCTTCACTGGGCGGGATACGTCGAGGTGCGCGACTCCTACGACTGGGATCCCGCGACTTACATGAGCGGTGTGACGGAGCAAAACATCTTCGGCGTCGAGGCGCCGATATGGAGCGAGACCGTTCGAAACATCGGCGCGGTGGAGTACCTGGCGATGCCGCGCCTGCCCGCGATCGCCGAAGTGGGATGGACGCCTCAGGCTGGGCGAAACTGGGAGAGCTTCCGCGCGCGATTGGTGACGCACGAGCCACGCTGGCACTACCTGGGAATCAACTACTACCGCTCGCCACAACTGCCATGGTAAACGGCCGCGATATCGCCGCACTGGTGCTCATTGCGTCCATCGCCGCCGGGGCGATGGCGCAGGAGCCCGGACCCTTCCCTCCTCCCAAGACAGAACCGCCACTCGTCACTCCCGGCAAAACCAGCGCGGACCCGCCGTCGGACGCGATCGTGCTGTTCAACGGAAGAGATCTATCGCACTGGCGCGGCAAGGACGGAGGCGCCGCCAGGTGGAACGTGAGAGATGGCTACGTCGAAGTCGCGCCGGGCACGGGTGACATCACCACGAGCGACAAGTTCGGTGACGTCCAGCTTCACATCGAGTGGGCGACGCCGGCGGTGCCCAAGGGAGAGGGACAGGAGCGCGGCAACAGCGGCGTCTTCCTGATGGACAGGTACGAAATCCAGGTGCTCGACTCGTACGACAACAAGACGTACTTCCACGGGCAGGCGGGAGCCGTTTACAAACAGCACGCGCCATTGGTTAACGCCTCGCGCAAGCCGGGCGAGTGGCAGACCTACGATATCGTCTTTCACGCACCCAGGTTCGACGATCAGGGAAGGGTCATCGACCGCGCGCGCGTCACGGTGCTGCATAACGGAGTTCTGATTCAGAACAACGTCGAGATCTACGGCAACACTTACAACGACCGACCTGCACTCTATGTCGCGCACCCAGACGCTGAACCTCTGCACTTGCAGGATCACGGCAATCCTGTGCGGTACCGCAATATCTGGATTCGACGGTTGTGAGAACTGCAACTGAAGAAACGCAACTGAACAAGTTGCGTTCAGAAGGTAGCTAAGCCGCGCTGAGTCCCGATTCGCTCGCCGCCGCGCCATGTTCAGCAGCGGGCTCCCGCGTTGAGAGCCAGAATATCAGGAGGCACGCGAGAGCCAGGACCGCGGCAGCGAGGAACGCCGCGCCCGGAACGTGCACCGTCGACTCTGGCGCGGTAAAGTGCGCGAAGAGGTGCGTCATGATCGGCGGTCCGATGATCGCGCTCAGCGAGAAGAGGCTCGCCACCGCTCCCTGCAGCTCTCCCTGAGCGTTGGGGCTGACCCGATGCGACATTAGCGCGTTGGTCGTGGGCATCACGATCGCCGCGAAAAACCAGGTCACGAGAAACGCGAACATCATCCAGCCGGCCGTCGCGAGCCCGAACCCGGCGTAGCCCACGGTTCCTGACGCGATCCCGATGAGGGCTGCCCGGCGCTCACCCAATCGCGGCACGAGAAGGCGCATGACAATGAGCTGGCTCGAGGCCATCACGACTCCGACGGCAGCGAAGGAAGCTCCGATCATCGCCTCCGACCAGCCGAATCTCAGCTTCGTGTAAAACGCCCAGGTGCTGGGCATCACCTGGTTGCCCAGGCTCCAGAGGAAGAGCGCGCACAAGAGTCCGAGCACCACCGGATGCTTCTTCATCTGTGTGAGCGTGCCGAGAGGGTTGGCGCGCCCCCACTGGAACGCGCGCCGCCTCTCCGGCGGCAGCGACTCCGGGAGGACGAAAAAGCCGTAGGAGAAGTTGATCAGGCTCAACGCCGCGGCCGCAAAAAACGGAGCGCGTGGCCCCAGAGTGCCTAGCAGTCCACCGATCGCCGGCCCGATGATGAAGCCTATTCCAAACGCGGCGCTCACGACCCCGAAGTTCTGAGCGCGTTTTTCCGGCGGACTGATATCCGCGACATAGGCGTACGCGGGCGTGAATGATGCCCCCGCTGCGCCCGCGATCGCGCGGCCGACGAAGAGCCAGGCGAGGGTCGGCGCGAATCCCATGATGATGTAGTCGATTCCGAGCGCGCCGACCGCGAACAGTATCACGCGGCGTCTGCCATACCGGTCCGAAAGATTTCCGAGGATCGGGGCGACCCCGAATTGCATCGCCGCGTACACGAAGCCGAGCCATCCTCCGTATACCGCCGCACGACTGAGACCCTCACCGGTGAGCTCCACAAGGAGTCGCGGATACACGGGCATGATGAGCCCGAAACCAATGGTGTCGAGCAGGAGGGTAACCGCAATGAAAGCGAGAGCGTGCCTGCGAGTCTGAGCGGGAGTCGCTGAGGTCGGAGTCTCCATCTCGCGCAGCTCGGTCAATAGTCGCGCTGGTCAGATCACGACGTGAATATTTACGTTCGGAGTCTTGAGCTTCGTGAAGAGCCGCAACCAGAGCGGGAGGTACATCTCCTGGGCACGCGCACCCGTAATGTCGCCGAGATCAATGACCTCCTTCCACCCGAACCCGCTCTTGAGGAGGTCGATCACCTCCCTTTTCGCCTTGGCATCGTTTCCACAGACGAACAACGCGTGCACGCCCGGAATCAGCGATGGCTCGACCATCACGGCCGCGGTAACGGTATTGAGCGCCTTGACCACCTTCGCGGTGGGATACGCGCGCTGAATCTGCTCACCAAGTGAGTCGGTGTTGCAGACTGAAAGCGTGGGCGGCATTCCCTTCGAGAAATCGAGCGGATTCGAGACATCGATGAGAACCTTCCCCTGAAGATTCTTTTCGCCTGCCGCCTTCAGCGCCTCGAGCGACGCCATCCCCGAGGTGCAGTTGAACACGATCTCGCCATGAGCGGCGGCATCCGCAAAGGCGCCCTCGGATGACTTGCCGCCGGTTTCCTTGACCCAGGCCTTCGCCTTCTCGCCCTTGGCTGTGCGCGAGCCCATGCGCACGTCGTGACCAAGCTTGGCGAGCTTGGTTCCCAAAGTCTTGCCGACTATTCCCGTTCCCAGAATACCGATTCTCATGCGAATAAAATCAACACGTGGTTACACAGGATGCCATTTGCTCAGTACTTCATCCCGCCCGATTCGGCGAATTCCTTCATCATCCGTTCCTGCTCTTCCGAGAGCTTCTCGGGAACCTGAATTGCTACCTCGACGATCAGATCGCCCTTCTTGTCGCCCTTCTGAATACCCTGGCCGCGGACACGGAATCGTTTCCCCGAAGGAGTTCCCGGCGGAATCTTGATCGCGACTTTTTTTCCGTCGAGCGTCTTCACGCTGATTTTCGTGCCGAGTGTCGCCTGCGCGATGTTGAGCGGCACCGCCGCGATCACGTCGAGCCCGTCACGCCGGTAGAACTTGTCCGCCAGCACGTTGAAGGTGATGATGAGATCGCCCGGCGGTCCGTTCTGAGGCCCCTTTCCGCCCTGGCCCTTGAGCCGGATTTTCGAGCCGGTGTCTACACCAGGGGGGACATTTATCAATACCTTCCGCTTGGCGCGCACCTCTCCCGTCCCATGACACGTCGGGCACGGCTCCGTCGGAATCTGTCCGCGGCCGAGGCACACCGGACATGGACGGTTTACAGCGAATCCACCTTGCCCGAATGAGATCACTCCGCGGCCATTGCATTCGGGACAGATCTGGAGCGAAGCGCCGGGCGCTGCACCCGTGCCATGACACGTGCCGCACTCTTCACTCACCTCGAGCTCGATCGGAACTTTTCCACCGCGCGCGGCGGTGCGGAATGGAATGTCGAGCGTCGCCTCGACCGTCTGTCCCTTCTCGGGTCCGCGCTGTCGGGTGCTTTGACGCGTCTCTCCGCCGCCGAACATCGAGCTGAAGAGATCGCCGAGCCCGCCCAGACCACCGATGTCGAAGTCCTGGAAGTTGATGGTCTGCCCGCCTTCCCTGGCGCCCCCATACGAACCGGCGCCACGCGACGACCTGCCGCCCCCGCCAAAACCGCCGAAACCACCGCCGTCGAAAGCGCCCAGCCGGCGCATCTCGTCGTACTGCTTGCGCTTTGCGGGATCGCCGAGGACGTTATTCGCCTCCGAGATCTCCTTGAAGCGCTCGGCTGCCTTCGGGTCCGCGGCGTTCGCGTCGGGATGGTGCTTCTTCGCCAGTTTGCGGTACGCCTTCTTGATCTCGTCCTGGGAGGCGCTGGAGCCTACGCCGAGTACGGAGTAGAAATCCTTCGTCGGTGGCATGTGCGATCAGCGCGGGAGCGCGGTCAGCCGTTCCACTGCTTCACGACCACGCGCGCGGGCCGAAGAAGCTGGGACTTGAAGAGATATCCGGATTGATACACGCGCGATACGACGTGATCGTCTTCTCGCGCTGACGTGGGTTCGGTTGCAACCGCTTCGTGAAGCGCGGGATCGAACGTCTCACCGACGGGATTGATCACCTCGAGGCCGGCGTTTCCCAGCGCCTTGAGCAGTTTCTTCTCCACCATGTCGACGCCCTGAACGATCGTCCCCGCGTCGGTAGTGGCAGGATCGACGTGCGCGAAGCGCGCTACGTCATCGAGCGCTTCGACTAGTTGTCGAACCAGGTCGGCTTGCGCGCGTGTGCCCGCGTCCTGACGCTCCTTCGCGGCGCGCTTTCGATAATTGTCGTATTCGGCCGCAAGCCTCAGGTATTTGTCGCGCTCGGTACCCGAATCAGACTCCCCGCGACTGGTATCGGTCGCGTCGGCCCCGGCCGCGCCTGTCGCCGCGCGCGCGTCCGCGGAGCCGTCGGCTACTGAGTCGGCTGCGATGTCGGACGAGCTGAACGGTTGGTCGCCGCCCGCGCCATCGCCCTGGCTCGCTGAGCCTCCGGGCGCGTAGTCGTCGGCCGAACCCAGCGCACCCTGATCCGGAAGCGGCGTGTTCTCGCCTTTCTTTCTCGAGTGTTTCATTTGCCTAAAGTTAACCGTTTGAGAGAGCGCGCCGCACCATCTCCAGCGCTGCCTGTGCTGCGCGCTGCCTGATCTCGGCGCGATCTCCACCGAAGTGAAAGCGCCGTGCCTTCGCCTCGGATCTATGTACGCTAATCCAGATCAGTCCGACAGGCTTGTCAGGCGTGCCGCCGCCGGGACCGGCAATCCCCGTAACCGAAACCCCTACATCGGCGCCCATTCGTTCGCGAACCCCCGACGCCATCTGCAGCGCCACCTGTTCGCTCACTGCTCCGTAGCGCTCGATGTCCCCGGCCCGGACGCCCAGCGCTTTCACCTTCACATCGTTGTGGTAGGCGATGATTCCGCCCAGAAAAACATCGCTTGATCCCGGAACGCTCGTGATTCGCTCTCCCAGCATCCCGCCGGTGCAGCTCTCGGCGACCGCGATCTTTAGTCCCAGGGCCCGGAGTTTCTCGAGCACGACAGCGGCGAGATCCGCTTCGTCCTCTCCATAGGCGTACGTCGATGCCCTGTTCCGCAGTTTCAGAATAGCTTCCTTCACGAGGGCCTCCGCCCTGGCGCGCGGCAGCCCCTTCGCCGTGACGCGAAGATCGACGCCGGCTACTCCGGGCAGGTAGGCAAGGGGCAGCGATCCGAGCTCACTCCCTGGCTCACCTAGACAATTCGGCCCCAGCAGCTCCGCGATCGCCGATTCCGCGATCCCGGTCGTGCGCAAAGTCCCAGAGAGCACTACGATCTCGCTGCCTTCTGAGCGCGACTTGATGGCCGGGATGACTTCCTCGGCGAGCATTCCACGCATCTCCCGCGGAACGCCAGGAATCATCGCAACCCAGCGGCCTTTTTCATCCTCGAGCCAGATGCCTGGCGCCGTGCCGTGGCGGTTGGTGAGAATGCGCGCACCCTCTGGAATCTCGGCCTGTATGCGGTTGGTCGCGGGATAGTTGCTGTGGGGAAATCGGGCTCTCCACCGCTGCTCGATCGCGTCAGCGATCCCTTCATCCAGCTTCATTCGGCGCCCGAAGATCTTCGCGATCGCAGGCTTGGTGAGGTCGTCGCTCGTCGGTCCGAGTCCGCCGGTCGTGATCACGGCGCCGGTCCTGTCGAGAGCCTCGCGTACGGCGCCCGCAATTTTCTCGGGCTCGTCGCCCACGGTGGTGCGACGTACGACCTCGACGCCAGCCGCCGCGAGGGTGCGCGATATGTGCGCGGCGTTCGTATCAATCGTGAAGCCCAGGAGGAGCTCGTCACCGATGGTGATCAGCTCGACCTGCGTTGCGCTCAAGCGGCGAACACGCCGGCGTATCGCCGGAGATAGAGAATCAGCGAGTAAACGGTGAGGAATACCGATGCGACCATGGTGACAGTGCCGACAATGCCGTTGAAGTTGGCAAATGAACGCCAGGCAGCAGCCGTCCATCCTTCGGCTCTGGCAAGGGTCGCCGCAAAAAACCAGAAGTAGGCGGACCCGACCCATACGGATTGGAATCCGGTCTTCCACTTGGCCGGACCGATAGCCGAGATGACGACACCGCGACGCGCGGCCGCCTGGCGGAAAACAGTCATGAAGATCTCGCGCCCGATCACGATCGCGACTATCCACCAGGGCAGCCCTACCTGGCCGAACGGAGTGATGAACTGGAGCCGGGCGGCGTCGATGCTCTCCGCGCGCGTGGGAACGAGCGCGTCGCTGGCCGGAGCCATCAGAACGAACATCGGAACGAGCGTCGCGAAAAGCAGCAGCTTGTCGGCCAGCGGATCGAGGAGGCGGCCAAGGTCCGTGATCAGATTCCGGGTGCGCGCCAGGTGTCCGTCGTAGTAGTCGGTTACCGCCGCCACGACATAAAAAACGAACGCGGCGAGCCTGGCGCCGGGCGACGCTATGAACGGCAGCGCTGCGATGAAGGGCGCGGCGAGTATGCGGCCGACAGTAATCGTGTTCGGGAGATTCACGCGCGGCCCCTCTGCCCCCGCTAGGCGAGCGCCTTCAACACCAGCTTGCTCACGGCCTTGAGGGTGTCGAACACACCGTCGCCGTTTACCGCGATCGCCTCGAAATACGGCGCCCTCTCCACCCATTCGCCGCCAGGAAGCTGCTCGACGAGATTCTGCCCCGCGTGATACGGATCCGGCTGGACGCGATGCTTGCTCGCATCCTCCACTTCCCAACCCGGATTGAGGGCCGCCTGGAGATCTTCGATCGGGGAGGCGTTGGCCAGATCGCGCTTGTTGTACTGGATCACGAAGGGCATCTGCGTCAGATCGTATCCGTACTCGGCCATGTTGTCGTAGAGATTCTGCATCGACTCGAGGTTT
>JBGPHO010000068.1:0-10932 GCA_041484425.1 Gemmatimonadaceae bacterium | reverse complement strand
CGCGCTTACTCTTCGGCGCGCGATCGATGAGATGAAATAAAAAAGGCCACCAATACTGGTGGCCTTTTTCTGTGACGAAGTCGGGCTTAGCCCTCTTCCTCGTCTTCGAAGGTGAGAGCATCCGCCTCACGAACGCGAGCGAGCATGGCGTTGACCGGAATTGCGATGCCCCGGTCGTTCAGCGCGGATTCCTTGCTGGATCCGCGCTGGAACCAGCTCCCCACTCCGGGAGTTGTCTCTGAACCGCTCGTACCAGCCGCCTCTTCGTCAGGGGCGGTATCCGAACCATACACGTCCATTCGACCTCCATGGGTTTGTTGTCCCTTGCTGCCATACGTTCGATACCCCAAAACAGTAGTTTCGACCCACAGTTAGAAGCTACAATCGGTACCGAATCACACAATAGTTCGCTGATGTTCGACGCCAAACTGGTACAACCGGTTAATGCTTCTACCGGATTGTTTTCGGGTCGATTCCCCTAGTAGCGAAAATCCGGCCAACAGCCTCGCCAATCTTGTTATTGGGGGTGCTCGCGCCAGCGGTCACGCCGACCCTTACCTGATCCGTACGCGAAAGCCAGTTGGAAGATTCGACATCTTCCTTGGCGCCGAGGGGGCGGTGGCGGATTGTGCGGGAGTCAGGATCGATGTCGTCGGCATCCTCGACGTGGTAGGTGCGGACAGTCTCAGAACAGAGAGCCGCCAGTGACATCGTGTTGCTGGAGTTGTATCCGCCGATCACAACCATCACGTCGAGGGGCTCGCGCAACAGCTCAACTACGGCGTCCTGACGCTCCTGGGTCGCGCTGCAGATCGTGTCGAACGTCCGGAAATTCTCCTTCGCGTAATCACTTCCCCGGGCGGCGGCCATGGAAAGCCCAACGAGCTCGCCGATGGCGAGGGACTCGCGGGCGAGCATTGTGGTCTGGTTGGCGACACCGATGCGCCGCAGATCGCGCTCGGGATCGAAGTTGGGAGACGTCGCGTGCGCAAAGCGCTCGACCAGGGCCGCTGCGCTCAGGCGCCCTTCGATGAAATCGCACACCAGTCCGGCCTCGTCAATATTGCGAACGATGAGATACTGACCGCCTTCGTACTTCTCCGCCTGCGACGCCGTGGCGCGCGTCTCTTCATGATAGTACTTGCCATGAATCAACGAAGTGAATCCATCGCGCGCGTAACTCTCCACCCGCTTCCAGACGTTGAGTACTGAGCCGCAGGTCGTGTCGACCATCACACATCCGATCTGCCGAAGGGTCTCGAAATCCCTGATCGTCACTCCGAAGGCCGGGAGGATGACCACATCCTCGGTCTTCACCGCGGAGAAATCGATGTGCCCATTGTCGGGCATCAGGAAGGTGATCCCCATCCCCTGGAGTTTCGAGTTCACGTGCGGGTTATGGATGATCTCGCCGGCCAGATAGATGGTACGATCTGGGAACTTCTTCCTGGCCTGGTATGCGTAGTCGACCGCGCGCTCGACCCCATAGCAGAAGCCGAACTCCTTCGCTAAACGGATGGTTACATCGCCCGAGGTCAGGGTATATTCCCGGTCCTTGAGCAGGTCTACAAGGTGGCCGGTATAGTCCGAAGCCAGTTCGGACTGGATCTCGGATTTCAACCCGAATCCTTTCCGAAAGTACGTGGCGCCCCCAGTTCCGTTTGGGGTGTTGGCCTGCATATTCCCTGTGGTGGGAGCGGCGGTCCCGCCCGGACCCGGCCCCTTCACCGACGCATCAGACATACCTTGAATCTAGCAGTGACCAACCGTTAATGCGCTTCGATAAACGACGATGACCGAGTCATTCGGAGCGTACCCCGCGGAAGAGACAATGGCGCCCATCGAGAGCGCGCTATTCACTCCCGCCATCACGCGGCCACCAGGCCTGAGTCGGCCCGCGCCCCTCGTCAAAGGCGATACCATAGGTGTAGTGGCTCCATCATACGCCCCACAGCATGATTGGCTCCTCCGCGGAGCCAAGGTGTTGGAGGACGCCGGCTACCGAGTCGTCCTCTGCGACGAGATTGATCGGTTCCGCCGCTTCCAGCAACGCGAGGACGAGCGCCGCGCTGAAAATCTGATGAGCATCTGGCTCAACCCCGATGTGAAAGCCGTCATCGCCGCAACCGGTGGCTACGGAGCCGTTAGACTTCTCCCCTTTTTGGACCCCGATGTATTTCGCCGGAATCCCAAAGCGTTCGTGGGATACTCGGACATCACCGCGCTGCATCTCTGGCTGATGCGTCGAGCGCAGATGCGAGTCTTCCACGGTCCCACCCTCGATGATCTTTTCCCGGGCGGGGGTGATCCGACGGCCCTGTCCCTTCTCACCGCTCTATCCACGCCGCGCCCCGAGTCGGAGATCGGACGCGGAATCGCGCGCGCGGTGCGGCCTGGGAGAGCCGTGGGCCGGCTTACCGGCGGAAATCTTTCGCTGGTGCAACAGTCCATCGGCACTCCATACGAGATCGATACCCGGGACGCGATTCTCTTCCTCGAAGAAACCCGCGATCCGATGTCAGTCGCCGACGAGCGGCTCCTTCACCTGCGCGCAGCCGGCCTGCTCCGGCACGTGCGTGGCATCGTCTTCGGCCAGCTCTCGCTCGATCGATCGGAAGAGGATGAGTTCGAGGATTTCCTCCTCGACCTCGTGTCCGATCTCGAGGTGCCGATTCTCATGGACTTCCCCGCCGGCCACGAGGTTCCGAATCTCACCCTTCCTCTCGGAACCGAGGTGGAGCTGGTCGCCGACGAAGCGACGGGCTGGCTATACTATCGCGAGGATGCGCTCGGATTCCCCGAGGAGAGACCCCGACTCAGTCTGGTGTAACGATCGCACTAAGGCTAGAGTCCTCCCGCTTTGATCGTCGCATCGATCGCTATGCACCAGACGTGAAGGAGCATCAGGTGAACCTCCTGGATAAAAGCGCCTTCTTCGCTCGGCACAGCGACGACATGGTCGGCGTCGCTATCTGTGAGCCCATGCTTTCCGCATAGCGCGATTGTAATCGCACCCTTGTCCTTCGCGGCCTTGAGTCCGCGCAGCACATTCTCGGAACTGCCGCTCGTCGTGATTCCCACGACTGCATCCCCCATTGTCGCCAGCGCCTCGACCTGACGCTCGAACAGAGCGCCATATCCAAAATCGTTGGCAATGCAGGTGACGACGCCCGAATCGCCCACCAGCGAGATGGCGGGGAGCGGCCTCCGCGTTTCCTTGAAACGGCCAATCAACTCTTCGACGAGATGGCTGGCCTGGGTCGCGCTGCCTCCATTCCCGAAGGCGAGAATTTTTCCGCCACGCCCGAGGCAGGAGATAATTGCTTGCGCGGCGGCATCCGACGCGGGCTGAAGCGAAGCAATGCAAGCATCGATGACTTTTCGGTGCTCGCTGAAATGGGTGGCGAAGTGTTGTGCTGGCATGCGCGGATTATACGAGTGAGAGCAGTCGGCGCCAGGGCGCCTCTCCGCTAGCGCCCACGGCGGCGGCGTCTTGGGTCCGAGCTTCTCCCGGGACCGCGTGCACGTCCACCCTCCCTGGAGCCACCGCTTCCCCGTTCGCGAGAGCGCGTTCCATCGCGAGCTCCGTGTCGCTCGCCATGCCGATGATCGCCACCTCGCCGGTGCTGCCGAAACTCGCCCGCTATCCGGCGCACCTCGCTCTCGGCGTGCGATAACATGCTGAGATCATCCGGCGTTTCCTTCACTTCGTCCGGGGACCACGGCTGCGCGAGCCGCTCTTGCAGCTCGTCCAGCGTGTCAGCGCGCACCGCGCCTCGCTGTCCTCGGAGCACCACGAATCGCACCGGACGATCGAGCGCGGGAATTTCCGCCGCCGTGAGCGAGCGAGCGACCTTCTCCGGAAGACGAAGTCTGGCCACGCCGCGGCGCGCACCATCCCGCTCCTCCACGTCGTAGTCGATCTCGACATCGCGGTCACGAATCGTGACCTGGTCGGGCAAGCGCTCGAGTCGCTCCCGGGCGTCGGGAAGAACGAACCTGTCCCTGTCCACTCCGAGCCTTGCTGATCGGAAGTCGTCCATTGTGTTGACTTGAGCCAGCTGCTCCTCGTACAGCGCGATGAGCTCGGGCAAGCCAAGGCGTTTCGTTTCCCCACCGGAGCGCTTGTACGCCTCGCGGATTTCCTCGATCGCTTCCCGGTTTTTCTTAACCGCGAAATGTTTGGCTTCGCCGCGGGCCAACGCTTCCGCAAGCGCGTGTCGCGCCTCTTGCGCCAGCGCGGGTGGAAACTCATCCAGCGTCTCCACCTCGCTCTCGAGCTCGAAGCCGAAATACTCGAGAGACCGCTTCAGCACGAGGGGATCCTGTTTTCTCCGCGGGTCATAAATTATTTCGGCCTTGCCGCGCGTTGCATAGCGATGAATCAGCTGCATCGGAATCTGCGTCCCTTCGATCGCCGCGCGGGGAATGCCGGAACGGTCGGCGAAGTATCGGAGATCACCTGCAATCGCGCCCCAGCTGCCGGCCACGCTCGTCTTGGAGACTCGCGCCTCGGTCCCGTCCGCCGTGTGTTCGTTGATGACGAGGTCGAAGGGCATGTATTGCGAGAGCAGCTCCGTGAACTTGCGATAGATGTGATCCCGTGCATTCACCATCTTCGTCGGCAGCTCCATGCCGAGGGCGCGATAGATGCTCGCGGTCGCAAGCGCCGCATCCTCGATCGCTTTCACCAGCACGCCGCGCTGCTCCGCCCAGCTCTCGATGCTTTCGTCGAAGAGGTGCCGCGGCAGCCCGTACACATCACCGATATACCCGCAATGCGCAAATGCCTCGGCGTAGAGATTGTACGCGGTGAGATGATCGCTGCCCGGCACTATCACGCCGGAGAGATCGCGCTCCTCGCGCGTCATTCGGTGCAATGACTCGATCGAGCTCATGACGGCCAGGTAGGGAACGAGCTCGTCATCGGCGTTCACCAGCAGTTCCGCCCACGGGCGATCCACCGGCATCGCCTCGACGGATTTTCCGTAGCGCGAGAGCCGTCCGTTCTCGATGATGCCCCTCTGCTCCAGCAGCGATACGGCTTTGCGATAGGCGACGCGATCGAGCGGAACAGGGAGATCGAGCTGGTCCGCGGCGACGCCGAGATCCGCGCACGTCATTGCGACGCGCTCCGAGTCTCCCGCCAGCTGGAATTCCGGCGCCGTCGGCCTCAGCGACGAGAAATGAATGTCGCGATCGGACAATATGAACACCCTTCCGCCGGCGACGCGGCCGTGTACTCGTCCCGCCATCTGCAGGATCTCGTTGGCGCCGAGATGCAGCCTGGTGAGGACGTTCTTGCCGCGCTCGATGACGTTGCTGAAGCGAGTATCGTCGATGACCACCGTGTCGAGACCCTGAACATTGAGAGCGCTCTGGCCCGCCGCCGTCATCGCCAGGAAGTACGGCTTCTTCTCTTCGCCCTCGAGAAATGGGCGAATTACTCTGATGGGCTCGCCACCGTGATAGAATGCGCTGTTGATTCGGGGAAAGCGGTCTCCCACAGTTTCCGCAGCCTCCTCCACTCCCGCTCGAGTCGGGAGGAACATCCCTACGCCGCGCCGTTCCTTTACGACCTGTTGTAGAAACCGATCGTCAAGAAATGTTCGCGGATCCTTCCGCACGATCCTCACGTCCGCCGCTTTCGAGGGATCGAATGCCGACGTCTCCAGCACCGCCGCGGCGTTGAGATAGCGTGCGTAGAATGTTGGATCCACGGTTGCGGAGAGCCAGATGAACCGGCACCCTACTCTCTTCCCGAGAGCGAGACACAGCTCCAGCTCCGCCGATGTCTGATGGATCTCGTCCACGACCAGGGTGTCGGTGGGTAGTATGTCTCCGTCCTGGAACCATCGGCGCGCGATCCCCGTCGTGACCACGATCACGTTCCAGCTCGGCGTCTCCGGCGTCGCTTCGCGCTCGCGATTAACGACCCCGGTTTTCAGAGCTTCGGTGCCGAGGATCGTCTCGGCGATCGGGCGAATGGAGAGTGTCTTACCGGTGCCCGTGCCGGCGACGATCCCGAATCCCTTCCCCTCCGCAGCCAGCTGGCGAATTTCCTGGCCGTGCTGCTGCTCCAGAATCGTCGGGATCCGAAGGCCGAGCGCGAGTTCGATTGTCTCGCAGGCCGCGCGGGTGGGAGCGATGACGATGAGGCGACCTGTCGGCGGCTCAGCCGCGACGTACGCGTCGTGGTCCGGAGGGAGGTATCTGTCGGTGACGGTGCGCTGCATTCGTTGTGGAAATTGCACACATCGCACCGAATATGAAACGGCCCCGGGAGATTTTGCTCGCCCGGGGCCGTCGCTATGTCAGCAAATGCTGTTAGTCCTTGTCTTTGTGCTTGCCTTTTCCGTGTCCGTTGTCTTTTCCGCGTCCGTTGCCGTTCGCTACCACGTTGCTGGCGTCATTGGAGCGATCGCCACTCGTGATACTCGCGTGATCGTCGTTGTAATCACCGCGCTCCGATCTCCCCTGTTTATCCCGTTGCTTCTGCTGCTTCCTCATCTCCTTCTGCTGCTGCTGTTGCGCCTTCCGCCACTGCTTGTCGTTGGCGTTGGCGTTGCGGGAGCCGATGATCGTGAAGGTGCCGTTCGAGTTGCGCCGGGCACGCTGGATCACCAGGTTGCCATTCGCATCACGAACGCGGCGCTCGTAGATCGAGTTGTTGTCGCGACCCTGGCCCACCTGATACCAGCCGCCATCGACGCGATTGCCGTTGTCGTCGCAGTTCACGTTGTTGCCAGCGCGACCGAAAATGATGTCGCCGACCGTGTTGGTGCTCTGGGTATAATTGCAATTGGTGTTGCCACGATTGCTGGTGTTGCCCACGGTGTTGCTGCTGATGATCGACATGTTGCCATTTCGATCACGCATCGCGCGCTGAACCACGATGTTGCCGTTCCTGTCGGTGATACGGCGCTCGTAGATCGTGTTCCCGCTGCCATCGCGGCCAACCGCGCGCCACGACCCATCGACATTGATTCCCTGATTACTTGTGTTGCTCACGGTGTTCGTGCTGATGATCGACATGTTGCCATTCCGATCACGCATCGCGCGTTGTACCACGATGTTGCCGTTGCGGTCCTGAGTTCGGCGCTCATAGATCGTGTTGCCGTTCCCGTCGCGACCGACCACGCGCCACGATCCATCAACGTTGATTGAGCCGTTGCTGGTCGGTACTGGGCGGCTTCCCATGATCTGAGCATCGAGCGTCGCTGCAGAAGCGAGGCCCGCGAGTGCCAGTGTGATTACGAATACCTTCATTTTGCTATTCTCCTAGTAATTAGATCGACGAGCTGGTCGGTGGGACTTGACTTGCTCTTGTCGTTTTTTCCTTTCTTGGTCTTCGGCGGTTCATCTCCGAACAGAACCCTTCCGTTCGCGGGACGATTTCTCACCGCCGACGCACAATCCGTTGGCGCCGGCTGCTGTCCCGCCGGTACATCGTTGATCCAAATGCGACACATCCCAGCCGGCGGGAAGAACCCTGGCGGCACGATCTGCTCGCGACGTGATTGCTGCGTCGCGGCCGCCTGGGGCTTTGCCGGAACCGGCCGCTGTGCTTCCGCAACGCCCGCCGAGACGATGAGTCCCAACACAGCGGGCATGGCGAACCGCAAAAAGGACCGAAGTGAGTTGGTGCTGAAACGGTGAATCATGCCGTATAGGGGTGCACGTGCGGTGCCATACCCTGCGGATGGGCCTAAGTCACAATAGCACAAGGAGTTACCTCCATGCAACCCACTCGAGGGAAGCCCCGGTGTCCTCTCCGAGGGACGAGAGAACGGGAGATTGATACACATTTGGCGCGGCCCTTCAGGCATCGCCGTCAGGGAGAATAAATCGCGCTCCCGCGTGCCTAGTCCCCGAAGGAAATACCCGTTGCCCGCGCCGTCAATACTGTGTCGTGGTCGATCTCTACGCGCTTCAGCGTTTTGAGCACATCGGCGAGCGGAATGGTCACGATGTGCGGTGACTGAAGGGCGATCATATGGTCCCATTTCTCATCGGCGACAGCACGCACGGCGGCGCCCCCAAACCTCACGGCGAGCAGTCTGTCGTAGCCCGTCGGCTGGCCACCGCGCTGAAGATGCCCAAGAATCAGTGACCGCGTTTCTTTCTTGGTGCACCGCTCGATCTCGGCGGCGAGTCGCTCGGCGACGCCGCCGATTCGGACTGCCTGGCCGGGCATGGACTTGCCGCGGATCGCGGGAGCCTCACCTTTTGGAAACGCACCTTCCGCGATGACGACGATGGAGAAGTGCCTGCCCGATCGGTCGCGCGCGGCGATCTTCTCGCAGACCTTTTCGATGTCGTAGGGGATTTCGGGGATGAGGATCACGTCGGCTGTTCCGGCGAGTCCGGCGTGTAGTGCGATGAATCCCGCGTTGCGGCCCATCACTTCGAGAACCATGACGCGGTCGTGGCTCTCCGCCGTGGTGTGCAGCTTGTCGATCGCTTCGAGCGCCGTGTTCACCGCGGTGTCGAAGCCAAAGGTCGTGATCGTTCCGCTCACATCGTTGTCGATGGTCTTTGGAACGCAGACGATCTTCATCCCGCGCTCACAGAGCTGGTGGGCGATTGCCATCGATCCGTCACCACCGATAGAGATGACCGCGTCGATGCCGAGCTTCCGCGCGTTTTCTATCAGCTCACGCGACCTGTCTTTTTCGACGAAGGTGCCGTCGGGTTGCAGGATCGGATAACTGAACGGATTCCCGCGGTTGGTGGTGCGGAGGATCGTCCCACCCAGGTGCGCGATGCCCCGCACCGTCGCGGCAGTCATCGGGATGACCTCTTCTTCGCCCAGCAGGCCGGCGTAACCCTTCTTGACGCCCAGCACTTCCCAACCGCGGTTCACCGCCGAGAGGACGGCGGCGCGTATCACCGCGTTGAGCCCGGGAGCGTCGCCTCCACCGGTGGACAACGCGATTCTCATGATTTCACGATTTCTCTTCTATTAGCGATAGGACTTCACCCGGCTTGGCGTGCCGCCCCGTTTTGGATTTCTCGTACACCGGAATTCCATCGACAATGATCTCGAACCTGCCGCCCCTCGACGGAATCATCTGGAGCTCCGCGTCGGGAAAGCGCTGACGAATCTCAGCCGCCAGACTGGCGGCTCGCGGCTGGTAGTTTCAAACGACGCAATATTCGATGCTGATCTTCATTGGTTCCGTTGTCGACGTTGAGCCCTATTGAGCCGTCGGCGCGTACTGCTGCACCAACTGGAGCGCTTCGGGCGTCCCGACGGCTTTCAGCGCATTGATTGCCGGTGTTCGGATCACGTTCTGCCAGACCTCCGGCGCCATCATCTGCTTGGCGAGCGGAAGCGCCGAATTCTTCTCGAGGAGGATGTCCGACGCGAGGGCCGCTCCCCGGACGATGAGACTCGGATCCATGCGCGCGATTTCGCGGAGGCGAATGTTCACGTCTCTGGCGGTAGTTCCGCTCAGCGTCAGCCTGCCGAGCGCGGTCACGGCTTCCTGTCGGACGCGCGTATCCGGATCGCGAGTCGCGGCCATGAGAGCACCGGTGACGCTCCGCATCGGCGCGATCGTGGCCCGCGTCGGATCGCTTCCCCAGATACCGATCGCATCTACCGCGCGAGCGCGCACCGCCCAGAATTTGTCGTTCCGCGTCGAGCCGATCAGGGCATTCAGTGCCGCCTGGTCAGCGGGTCGCTGCGCCAGCACGTCCACTGCTTCGATTCTGCCGAGCACGTCGTCGTCGTAGACGAGCTGGTAACGCAGCATCGCCGTGGAACGCGGGAAGTCGGTGAGATCGAGAATCCAGTTTCCCTTGTCCCAGCGAATCGAGCGGGGCGGTGCCTTGAGATTCGTCCCGGCTTCTCCGGTTCCATTCCGAACCGGCACCACGAAGCGGACGATGCCGCTGTCGGTGCGGGCTTCCACATCGACGTCGACATCGAAGAATCCTGTCAGACTGTCGCGCGGCTGAATCTCTTTCGCGCTGATCACGAGCCGGTGGGCAGCGCGATCGTACAATGACGAAACCTGAAACACCGGAAAGCCAGCCCCATACACCCACTGGTCGAAGAACGCCTTGTAGTTCCTGCCGGTCGTTTCCTCGAACGCCTTGCGCAGATCGTCGGTGACGACGTTGCCGTATGCGTGCGCCGTGGTGTAGTGGTTCATCGCTTTCCAGAAGAGATCGTCGCCGAGCTGGTGGCGAAGCATCTGAAGAATCGTCGCGCCCTTCGGATAGATGTGACCGCTGAAGAACACCTCGATGGGATCGTTGACCCACTTGCTCCACACGATGGGCCGTCTGGTGCGGCGATCCGCTTCGATGGTATACTCCTGGGCGCCGAGCCGGTCGATAGCGCCTTCGTCGACGCCGAGGTCCTCCTCGCGGAAGACCTGCTCCATGAACGTGGCGAATCCCTCGTTGAGCCACACATCTCCCCAGTCGCGCGTGGTCAGCAGATCGCCGTACCACTGGTGTCCCAGCTCATGGGCCATCAGACCCACCGAGTTGGCCTGCGGCTCCGACCATGCGGGGTGGAGAATCTCGGCATCGTTCTGCGATGTCGCGGTGACATTCTCCATTCCGCCGTACTGGAATTCGGGAATGACGATCTGGTCGTACTTGGACCACGGATACGGAACGCCGGTCTTGCGGGAGAACAGATCGACGGCCTGCGGAGTCTTGGCGAATCCGCGCCAGGCGGCGTCAACCGAATCGGGGTACGTCCAATAACCGATTGGCACGTTGCGCCACGCCTTGTCCTGGAGCACGGTGTAGTTGCCGACGACCGTCGTCATCAGGTACGTCGATGCGGGCTTGTCGAGGACCCAGTGCCATTCGATGCTGTCGCCCACCGCGCGCGATCCGGCGAGGCGGCCATTGGAGAGAGCGCGCTCGCCCTTGGCGGTCCAGATGTAGAACTCCCAGGTCGTCTTG
>JBGPHO010000067.1:0-11051 GCA_041484425.1 Gemmatimonadaceae bacterium | reverse complement strand
GATCAACGACCCAGGCGCGTATAACGACGTGCGTGGATTGCTGCAGCGCATGGACTCGCTGCTCGCGGACATCAAGAAGAATCCGAAGCGTTACATCAATGTCAAGATCTTCTAAGGCGACAGCACCGTTTGAACTGCGAGAAGAACAAGGTGGGATGTGGCTGTCATCGTTCAGCTGTTGGGCGGTCCGGGGTTCGTGCGTTTAACGGTGGAAATGTGTTCATAAGAAAATGCCGGCGGGAGAAATCCCGCCGGCATTCTTACGCATTGGTGCAACCGATGGCTGCGCGGATCGCAGCCATGGGGTCTTCTAGAAGCTGTACCGCATAGAGAGCTGCATACGGTAGTTCGACGACGCGTTGTCGGCGTTCCACGGCTTCATCGTCTTGTTGAAGGTGTATATGCCCTGGGCCGTCTGCTGCGTTCGGCCAGCCACGACGTTACCGGTCTGGGTGAGCAGCGTGGTCGCGCTGCAGATCGGTCCGCAGGTGTTGTTCTGGTCCGAGAAGTCCTGCCAGCCCCATCTCTTGTTGAGGAGATTGCCGAAGTTGATGACGTCGAGCCTGAGCTGGAGGTTCTGTTGTCCGAACGCCTTCAGCGACTGACCGACGCTCACGTCGACGTCGTTCTGCCACGGATTCCGGCAGGCGTTGCGACTGAGCAGCTTGCCGCGATTCTTCTTGAGGCAAGGAACGCGATCGATGTAGCGGTCAAATGCATCCGCCTGCGCGGCCGCTTCGAGCTGTGCCGCCGATCCCGGCGCTGCGTTGAAGCCGTTGAAAAGGATCTCGTTCGGATCGTGCGCGTCCTTCGGGACGTACACGAGATCGTTCTGGGACTGGCCGTCCGCGTTGGCGTCGCCCGAGCCTGAGCCCGCACCGGCGGCGTACACGTAGTCGAACGGAGCACCGGAGTTGCCGATGTAGATCAGCGAGAAGTCCGTCAGCGTCTTCAGTCTCCACGTACCGGTGGCGACGATGCGGTGCGGCATGTCTTCCTTGCCGCGGGTCAGGCTCCGGTCCTCCTGATAGCCGCTCAGGTCGCGCTGATAACGGAAGTTCGAGCCCTGAGTGCTGCTAGTGGTCGCCGCGACGTCTCTGGTCCGGCTGTAGCTATAGGCCAGCGACCCCTGGAAGTTGTCGAAGAATGTTTTCTGAACGGTTCCGGTGAGGGAGTAGGTGTAGTCCCCATGGATGTCGGTGACGTCGATTACCTGCTGGCGCCCGCCCACGGTCGTAGCCGTTCCACCGGTCGCCGTCAATGTGCCATAAAGGACGCGACCGTTACGATCCCTTCCCTGCGGTCCAGCGAGTGCAAGGTTGGTATAGAACGGATTTGACATGGCCTTGGTGTAGAGGCCTTCGAGCGAGCCGACCAGGCCGCTCGCGAAACGGTGGTCATACCCCATCGTGATCTTCTGATACTGCGGGAAACGGAAGTTGGGGTCGATCGTGGCAATGTTGGAGCTCGCTGCCGTCGTTGCACCCGGCCGTGTTGGACCGACTGCCGGCGTAAACGGCGCGCACTGCGTCGGAGGCGTCGCGATGTTGGCCGCGTTGAACGGCGGAGGGATGGTGGAAGTAGCGTTGCTGCCCTGGTTTCCCGCATTTCCGCCGCAAGTCAGCGAGGCATAGCCGCTGAGCCCGGAGTTGCCGAAAGCGTTTGACAGGTACACGAAGGGAGGAGTGCCCGCGAAGTATCCGAGACCGCCGCGAAGCTGGTTTGTCTGGTCACCCGTCATGTCCCAGTTGAACGAGAAGCGCGGGGAGACCGTGCTCCGGCTGGGAACCGCGGACGTGCTGCGCCCGTAATTCGTCAGCACGGACGGATTCTCGGGCGGTTTATCGAGGAAGCGTGGCTTCTCGAGCCGCACGCCAGCCGAGATGAGCAGTCGATCGGAGTGCTGCCACGCATCCTGGACGTAGAACGAATACATGTTGGCGCGGAAGGTCGCGAGACCAGCCGCCGGATCAGTCGGCGACGGTGCGCTGACCGAATAGCTCACGGGATTTCCTGCCTTGAACTGTGTGCTGTCGGTGAACGTCCAGGAGCCCATCGAGTTCTGACCGAACAAGTTGATCGGGCGGTAGAAAAGATTTTTCGTCCCGAAGGTGATGTGATGGTCGCCCACCGGAATGGTAAGGTTCTCGGTTAGCTCGAACGTTCTCTGATCGAGCCTGTTGCCCTGCGAAGAGGCTTCGGTTCCCGCGACCATTGCCAGAGCTCCCGGAGTACCCGTCGCCGTCGTGAAGCCGCGCACGGTGATTTGCGGAAAGGTCACAGGAACGGTGCGGAAATCGTGAGTGTTGGTGAGGTTCAGCAGGAGCTCGTTGAAAACTCCGTTCGGAAGATTGGTCAGCAGCTCCGCGACGGAAGAGTGCGTCTTCGAGCTCAACAGATAAGAGTTCGAGGTCAAGCCAAATTGCGGGCTCGAGGAGGTCGAAGAGCTGCGGCTGAAAGTCGTGTTGTCCGCCGCGGCGTAATTGTGACGGAGCACGAGCCGTGTATATCCCGGGAGATAGGCGTCAATCCGTGCGAACACGTTCGTGAGCGGGTTCTGCTTCAGCACTTTTGCGCCCGACCCGGGATCAGTCAGGCCCCAGGTTTTCAGCTGACTTGCAAAGGCGCCAACGTCGCCGGCTCTTGCCACACTGTCCGACGATCCGAGGTAGGATCCGGTTGCGGGAGTATTCAGCTTCTGCCATTCCGGATTCACGAAGAAGAAAAGGCGATTCTTGAGAATCGGACCACCCAACGAAAATCCATACTGTTGCTGCTTGAACTCGGCGAGGTACGGCTGGCTCCGCGTCAGACTCTGCGTGCGGGTGTAGCCGTAGGTCGTTCCGTGAAACTCGTTGGTTCCGGTCTTCGTCACCGCGTTTATGAGAAGCCCGCCGAAGTTGCCCTGACGCACATCGAATGGCGAAAGAAGAACCTGGTACTCTTTCACCGCATCGAGCGGAATCGACTTGGCGAAGGCCGCCGATCCCGCTTGGCCAGTGGTGCCAAGGCCGAAGAGATCGCCCGACGCTGCGCCGTCGATCTGGATCGCGTTCTGCCGGAGGTTCACGCCGCCGCCGGAGAGTCCACCCGTTGAGGTGGAAACCTGTGGTACCAGCGTAACGAAGTCCGCGAAGTTACGGTTCAATGTCGGAAGACGGCGAAGGAGCGAGTCTCCAACTGTGGTTCCCGTTCCGGTCTTGCTCGGGTTGATCACGGGAGTCGCTTCCGCGGAAACCGTAACCGTCTCGAGCACGGTGCTCTGTTGCCTGAGCTGGAAATCTTCGCGGGTCGTTTGACCAAGGCTCACGCTCCGATTGTCGCGCGTGATCGGTTCGAAGCCGATGCGACGAACCGTCACCGAGTAGCCTTGGTCGGGCTCAACGCCCTGAACGCTGTACTGGCCGTTGGCGCGGGTGATGCCGCCAGCGCTGGCGCCCGTTCTCGCGTTTCTTACCTGAATCTGAGCCCCTTCGATGGGCGCTCCACTCGGGTCAGTGACTGTGCCGCTAATAGCTCCGGTCGTCACGCCCTGGGCGAGGAGACGAGCCGAAGCTCCAGTCACCAGTGCCAAGGCCGTAGCGACAGTCAAAAACAGACGTGTCTTGAGCATGTGGTCTCGAAAAAAAGGTGGAGGGAAGCCCTAAGGTAGCGTCACCAACTTGGTAACAGCAAGAGAAGTTTGTCACCACTCGGCAACAACTGCGACGCTCGCCGTTTTCTAACTGTCGTCCGCCGCCCGGCGCGTTTTCGTCAGGTAGAAAATTGGAATTCCGAGCAGGATCACGCCGAGAACCCAGAGGGTCGCGACGCGGCTGGCCGGATCGATGATCGAGTTCCCGAGCAGGAGGATGGTGGCGACGATAAAGATCGCGGGAACCACAGGATAGCCCGGAACCCGGAAGGGCGGATGGTAGCCGGCTCGGCGGCGCAGGACGAAGACGGCGCCGACCGCCAGCGCGTAGAAGGGCACGATCGCGATGACAAAGGTGTCGGCGAGCTGCTCGAACGTCCCGGCGAGGACGAAGATCACCCCTATGGTCGCGCCGAGCCAGATCGCGACGCCAGGAGTCTGGAATTTCCGATCGATGATCGCTATCGGCTTAAAGAGCAGACCGTCCGCGGCCATCGCGAAGAGGACCCGCGATCCGGTCATCACCGAGCCGTTGAGCGTTCCGAAAGTCGAGATCATCACGGCAACCGAGACGAAGGCCACGCCCGCTGTCCCCATCAATCTGTCTGCGACGTCGGCGGCGACGAGCTTCGAATGCCGGATCTCTTCAACCGGAAGAACCGCGAGATACGCCAGGTTCGCCAGCAGATACAGCGAGATGATTATCAGCGTGCCGAAGATGAGAACGCGGGGAAGATTTCTTTCCGGGTCCTTCACTTCCCCGCCGACGAAGCTGACGTCGGCCCAACCATCGTAGACCCAGAGCACGGATACGAGCGCGAGCCCGAAGCGCCCCACGGCAAAGCTTCCCGGCGGCACGGCGGGGCTGAAGTGACCGCCCGTCTGCGGCAGTCCGATCACGAGCGCGAGGATGATGAGGAGGAGCAGCGCACCCGTTTTTGCCAGCGTCGTGACGTTCTGCACCAGCGAGCCCCACCTGATGCCGACGTAGTTGAACGTCGCTGTCAGGAGGATCGCGGCGGCCGCGATGAAGTGAACGTACTGGCTGTAAGGCGCGACGCTCGGGTCGTGGCCGAGGACGCGCAGGAGGTATTCGGAAAAGGTCGTGGAGATGGCACCGAGAGACGCCGCGCGAATGATGACCAGCTCGGACCAGCCGAAGAGAAACGCGGGCAGCCGTCCCCACGACTCGCGAATGTAGACGTACACTCCGCCGGTGCGCGGGAATACGCCCGCCACTTCGGCGAGCGTCAGCGCGCCGCAGAGCGCAAAGAGACCACCGGTCAGCCAGATCGCGAGCAGCGGGAGCGGACCGGGAAGCTTGTCCGCGATGCCTGCCGGCGAGCGAAAAATTCCGGAGCCGATCGTCGAGCCGACGAGAACCGCGACGGCGCTCCACAATCCGAGGCGGCGTGGAAGCGATGACGCGCGCGCGAACGTCGAGTCCGTCGCCGGCGATTGCGAGGAAGAATCAGCGAGGATCGGGTCGGCCATTCGCATACGCTAGTGCAAAGCACCTGGATCCGCGAGTAGCTTTATGTGCGCGGCGAATTTTTTTCCGCGCGTCCCCGCACACTTCAATTCTCACCAATGAATCAGCCGCTGGCTGAGACAATCTTCTGGATCGCCGCGGTTGCGTGCGCGATTGCCGAAGTTGCCATACTGCGATCCACCTTTGCGGCGCAGCGCGCGAACAGATCTGAGCTCGTTCCTGCCTCGTCACGAAGTGGCGAGCTTGCGTGGGCCGTCATTCCGGCACTCGCCCTTTGTGCCGTGCTGTCAGCCACCTGGCAGAGAATCGAGGCGCGCCAGAGCCATCCGCAGGTGATGGATCACTCGGGCATGCGTCACTCGATGCAGGTGCCTTCGATATCGCCGGCAGCCCCGCGCAGCTGAGATGCTGACCTTGAGGAGACTTGGCTACCTCGCACTCGTCATCGGGTTCGCGCAGGTGGTTTTCGGAGCGATCGTCCGGATCACGGGTTCCGGAATGGGTTGCGGCGACCACTGGCCGGATTGCTACGGGTCGTTCACGCCCGCCCATAGCGGATCGAACCTTCTCGTCGAGATCTCGCACCGCTATGGCGCGGCCGCGCTGTCGCTCGCGATCATTGCGCTGGTCCTCGTAGCGTGGCTCAAGCGCAACGAGCCCGGCGTTGGCGGACCAGGCGGCGTGCTTCGCCCTTCCGTGCTCGCGATCCTGCTCGTGATCGTCGCCGCGCTCTTCGGTGCCGTCACGGTCAAGATGGCGCTGAATTCATTCGTGGTGGTCACCCATCTCGCGATCGCGATGTCGCTGCTGGCCGTCCTCGTAATTGTCGTCGTGCGTGCCGGTGGCTTTGGCGCCGGCACAGTGCCCGCCCGCTACGCGCGGACCCTGCGCTCGGGCAGAGTGGCGGCGGGACTCACGTTTCTGATACTCGTATTCGGCGCACTGACGGCCAACACCGCCGGCGCGGCGGTCGCGTGTCAGGGGTTTCCCTGGTGCAGGGAAATCACGGAGGGTGGCGCTCCGCTCTACATCCAGGTGACGCACCGGATAATCGCGTTCCTCCTGGTCGGCCATCTGATTGGAATCGTCATCGGCGTCCGCAAGCGGGGTGAGACTCGAGCCGTTCGCAATGTGGCCTGGACGACCCTTGGCATCGTGATTCTTCAGGTCCTCGTGGCGGCCGCTATGGTCGAGATGCACTTGCCTCCGACGCTGCGCTCGCTGCATCAGGCGGTGGGAACCGCGCTCTGGATCTCCGTCGTGACTCTCGCCGCGCTCGCGGCTGGAACGCGCGGCGCGACTGATATCGAGCGAATCGTGTACGAGTCGCCTTCGAGGGGCGAGTTCGCGACGCCGGAAGGGGTGGCTACGTAAATGGACATCACGGCACGGGAACAGACGCAGCCTTCGCTGCTGCGCGACTTGGTGATGCTCACCAAGCCGCGCATCATCTCGCTGCTTCTCGTCACCACGATTGCGCCGATGTTCGTCGCCGGAAACCCTGGCTGGCTGCTCGTGCTGATCGTATTTGTTGGCGGCTACCTCATGGCGGGCGGCGCGAACGCGGTCAACATGTACCTCGACCGCGACATCGACACGCAGATGTCGCGCACGCGCCTACGGCCGATTCCGAGCGGTCGCATGGGTCCAAGGTCGGTGCTCGCGTTCGGAGTCGCACTTGCCACGGCCGCGACGTTTCTGCTCGCCCGATTCACAAACGTGCTGACAGCGCTGCTCGCGCTCGGCGGATTCTACTTCTACATCTTCGTCTATACCGGGTGGCTCAAGCGCACGACGCCACAGAACATCGTGATCGGGGGCGCCGCTGGGGCATTTCCCCCGCTCGTTGGATGGGCCTCCATCACGGGCACCATCGACCTGACCGCCGTCTATCTCTTTCTGATCATCTTCTACTGGACGCCCCCCCACTTCTGGGCGCTCGCGCTCCTCAAGCAGAAAGACTACGGGAGGGCGGGAATTCCGATGGCGCCACTCGTGTGGGGTGAGCGCGAGACGATGCGGCAGATGCTGTGGTACAACGTCATTCTCATCGCGCTCACGCTGCTGCCATTTGCCTTCGGTGCGTTCGGCATCATTTATTTCCTCTCCGCCCTCGTGCTCGGCGTGATTCTGCTGGCGGGAGTGATTCGGGTGAGCATGAGCGCCGACTGGGCGAAGCCGGCGTGGTGGGTGTACAAGTTCTCGCTGCTCTACCTCGCGCTCCTCTTTCTGGCGATGGTGATCGACCGGAAGGTGCTGGGAGCGTGACGGCGCCACCTCCATTCGCGGTCTCCGCGCAGCGCCCGACGCCGCGCGAGCAGCCGCCGGTCTCATCGCCTCTCCCGCTCGGACGCCTGCTTCCGAGAATCCGTCCGTACATGGGGCGATTGATCGTGGCGTTCGTGTGCCTGCTCGCGAGCGCCAGCATCGCGCTCGCATTCCCCCAGATCGTGCGTCACCTGCTGGATGCCGCGTTCATTGAGGCGGACGCGGGACTTCTCAACAAGATCGCGTTCGGGCTGTTGGTTCTGTTCGCGGCTCAGGCGGCGCTCAACTTCGTGCAGGTCTACTTCCTGACGTCGACGTCGGAGCTGGTGATTGCCCAGCTCCGCGAGGATCTGTTCGCGCACCTGGTCCGGCTGTCGCCGGGATTTTTCACGGAACGCAGAACCGGTGAGCTCACCAGCCGTCTCTCGGCCGACACGACGGTGCTGCAAACCGTGCTGAGCTACAACCTCTCGGAGTTCGCGCGGCAGACGCTGTTCCTGATCGGCGGCATCATACTGCTGACCATTACAGATAGCCGCCTAACGGCGACGACACTGGCTGTAGTGCCGCTGGTGGTGGGCGCGGCCGTGGTTTTTGGACGCGCCCTGCGGAAAGCCAGCACCGGCGTGCAGGACAGAATCGCCGAAGCGACCGGAACGGCGGACGAAGCGTTCTCGCAGATCCGGACGGTTCAGAGCTACACAGCGGAGGCGGAGGAGGTACGCAGATACGGCGCGCATCTTCATCAGGTGATCGACGCCGCCATCAGGCGCGCGAAAATTCGCGGAACGTTTTTCGGCATTCTTACTTTCTGCGGATTCGGCGGCGTCGTCGCGGTTCTCTGGCAGGGCGGACGCCAGGTACTGGCGGGGAATCTCACTGCCGGCGCTCTCGTCTCGTTTCTTTTGTACGCGCTCTATGTGGCGGGAGCGGTCGGCTCCCTCGCCTCACTCTTCGGCGCGTATCAGGAAGCGGTAGGCGCCGCGCGACGCGTGTTCGATCTGCTCGAGACGGTCTCTTCCGTAAAAGATCCGGCGAGGCCACTCAAGCTTCCTCGTCCCCTGCGCGGCGAAATCGTCGTGGACAACGTCAAGTTCAACTACAATCCGGCGCTGCCCGAAGTGCTGCTCGGCGTGTCGCTCCGGATCGGGGCGGGCGAAGTGGTGGCGCTGGTCGGTCCGAGCGGGGCCGGCAAGACTACGGTCGCATCTCTGCTGCCGCGATTCTGGGACGTGGCGTCCGGTCGGATCACGTTCGACGGAATCGACATCCGCGATCTCTCGCTGTCGGAGCTCCGCGGCGCGATAGGCATCGTGCCTCAGGAACCGACGCTCTTCAGCGGCACCATCCGCGAGAACATTGCTTACGCGGCGATCGGCGCGGATGGATCGCGCCCGAGCGAGGAATCGATTCACGCCGCGGCTAAGGCAGCGCACGCCGTCGAGTTCATCGAGCGGCTACCCGATGGATTCGACACGCGAGTGGGCGAGCGTGGCGTCAAGCTCTCGGGTGGTCAGCGCCAGCGGATCGCGATCGCGAGAGTGTTCCTGAAGAATCCGGCGCTCGTGATCCTGGACGAGGCGACATCCAGCCTGGACACCGAGAGTGAGAGACTGGTCGAGGAGGCGATGGAGGACCTGCTCCGCCAGCGTTCGACCCTCATCATCGCCCACCGACTGAGCACAGTGCTGCGCGCTGACAGACTGGTCGTGATCGATCGCGGCGTGATCGTCGAAGAGGGGAGCCACCAGGACCTGCTCGCGTCGGAAGGAGTGTACTCCCGGTTGTATCGGGGACAGTTCAGGCCGGGGGATGCCCTCGTCGGGTAAAACAAAAAAAACAACTGCGAACTGAACAAGGTGGCAGGTGAGAGGTGCGGGGTGTGAGGTAGAATCCGGTGGTTTTGCCCGGTACCTCGCACCTAGAACCTTATACCTCTCACCTTGTTCTTTTCGCCGTTGGAGAATTCTTCTCGCGGTTAAACAAACCGGCGCGAACTAGTCTCGCTGCCCGGGCGGCGGCGGGCCCGTAGTTGTGGGAGTGCTCGACGAGCTTGGAGTGCTGGACGCGGTCGGCAAAATCGGAACGGCGGGCGTGCTCGAACCGGCGGGACGCGCGCTCTCGGCGGCCGCTGGTGTGGGCACGGCCGGCGCGGCTCGCCGGATCCGGAACGCGACGCTCGCCTGCAAACCTGCCCCGACGGTCACGCTGTCATCAACGTATCCGAGGCTCGGGTGCCAGGCGCGAACTCGGTATCTGCCGGGTGGAATGCCGTCGATGCTGAATGTCCCGTTCGCCGCTGTCTGCGCGTAGTACGGATGATCGAGCACGGCGATCCAGGCGTGAGTCCACGGATGCTCCTCACACACCACCTCGATTTCGGCGGCTTCCTTGAACCGATCGACCGGTACTACCTCACCATCGTCGTTGAATGGTGCCACCGCCGCTATCTCGCCGGTGCCGACGTTGATGAAGCGGTTGGTGTGCAGCGTCCTGTCATCGTTGCCGACGTTCAGCGTGCTGTTCGTCGAGATCACCTGGACGAACGGGTCGAGCGTACAGCTATCGTTCGTCAGGTCAAAGCGGCGCTCGAGCGGAAAGCCCTTGCCGCTGCGGATGTCGGTGAGCCAGACGACCGCTCCACCGACGCGCGTCCCGGAGAGAGGCACGTTCTTTTCCACGATCGAGTTGCCGCACACCTTCTGATCCGTCGACGGGTGAACGATTTCGGCTACTGGCGCCGTTCCTTCGAAGTCGACCGTCCCCGCAATGGTGCCCCCTCCGGCAACCGAAACGATCTTGTACGGTTGCGTGGCCGGCGCGATGACCGCGGGCCGCGGAGCAACGCCGTCCCCGGGAGCGCGTGGTCCCTTTCTGCTATGGGCTGAGGCGGTCTCGTCGTGCGAGCACGCCAGCACGACGAAGGAAATTATTGAAAAGCCGAAAAGCCGGCGGAGCATTTATGTCAAGCCGAAGTAAAAGTTCGCCCGGTGAAATGGCAACTGACCGAAGTAAAAGTTCGCTCGATGAAAGGGCAAGCGATGTGCCGCGCTGTTTCGCCTCGTACACGCGCTTTCCTCCGATCCAGGTGGAAATTACTCGAGCGCCCAGGATTTCGGTGTCGGGCACGTGCATGATGTCGCGGTCCAGAATGACGAAGTCGGCGTACTTGCCGGGGGTGAGCGAGCCCAGGATCGATTCCTGGAACCCGGCGTAGGCGGGCCAGATCGTCATTGACTGAAGAGCTTCTTCGCGCGTCATCTTCTGCTCGGGATACCAACCCCCCGCCGGCATGTTTGAAGGATCCTGCCGAGTCACGGCGGCGTGGAAGGTGAGAAGTGGGTTCACCTCTTCGACGGGAAAATCGGTTCCGTTCGGAACCACCACGCCGGTATTGAGGAGCGATCTCCACGCATAGGCTCCGCGAATTCGCTGTGGCCCGACGCGAGATTCCGCCCAGGGCATGTCGCTCGTCTGGTGCGTCGCCTGCATCGACGGGATCACTCCAAGCTTCGCAAAGCGCGGGATGTCCTCCGGGCTCAGCACCTGCGCGTGCTCGATCCGAAAGCGGTGATCGGCTTTCGGAATTTTCTTCAGCGCCGAGTCGAAGGCGTCGAGCACGATGCGATTGCCGCGATCGCCGATCGCGTGCACGTT
>JBGPHO010000066.1:0-11086 GCA_041484425.1 Gemmatimonadaceae bacterium | reverse complement strand
GGTAGCGTGATGTACGGCCCGCCGTCCTCGGGCCAGCAGGTAATGATCGGCAGCTTCGAAAGATCCACCTCGTCGCCCTTCAACACGACTTCCTGGCACGCCGGCTTCCCGCTCCGGACGCGCGGCGGGAACTTCCCGAGCTCGAGCAATCGAGGAAGCATCGAGAGCTTGCCCATTATCCCTTCGGGCACCTTGAGGTCGAGCATTTCGGTGATGCGCGCGCCGATCTCGTCGAGATCGTTGACGCCGAGCGCAAGGGACATCCGCCGCATGGAGCCGAAGAGGTTGATCACGACCGGATACTGCGACCGCTCGCCTGAGTCGAGAATGACGTTTTCGAAGTACAGAGCACTTCCCCCCCGGGGCTGCTTCATCACGCGATCCGCGATCTCGCACAACTCGAGACGTGCTTTCACGGGCTCACGAACGCGCGCCATTTCCCCGGCGCGATCGATGGCGGACAGGAATTGCGAGATGTTATCGAGGCTCACTTGGTTTCAATCGAGCTGATGGGACGTTCACCGACATGAATCGCCGCGACTCCGAACGACAGGGTCGACCACGTCACCTTCGTGAATCCGGCGTTCTCCAACTTTCTTGC
Source organism: Gemmatimonadaceae bacterium (assembly GCA_041484425.1). Classification (GTDB taxonomy): domain Bacteria; phylum Gemmatimonadota; class Gemmatimonadetes; order Gemmatimonadales; family Gemmatimonadaceae; genus UBA4720. The sequence goes on along the minus strand of JBGPHO010000066.1, from coordinate 10,485 downwards.
GAGCTCCTCTTCGACGGGAAAATTCGCGACGGACCGGGGAAGATACTGATACGCCGTGCGGTGGCCGCTGACCAGGCGACCAATGATGGGCAGCACGTGGTCAAAGTACGATTGGTAGAGCGCGCGCACGACGCGCATCCGTGGCGTGGAGAGTTCGAGTATCACGAAACGGCCCCCCGGAGCAAGCACGCGAAACGCCTCTTTGAGCGATGCCTCGAGACCGGCGACATTCCTGATCCCGAACGCCACGATCGCGCCCGCGAGCTGTCCGGAGGCGAGCGGAAGCTGGACCGCATCGGCCGTCACCGGCGCGATTCGCATGCCCTTCACCTTTTCTGCTCCGGCCTTCAGCATCGGCTCGGCGAAGTCAGCGCCAATAACGAGGCCCCGGAAGCCGGGCAAACTCGAAATCTCCGCCGCGACATCCATCGTTCCCGCGCACAGGTCCAGATATCGCCCCGCCTGGTCCCGTTCGACGCCGAGCAGAGCGATTGCCCTGCGCCGCCATCGCCGGTCGATGTTGAGGCTCAGGACGTGATTGAGGAGATCGTATCGCGGGGCGATCTCGGAGAAGATCCGCTGCACGTACGCGCGCTTCTCAGCGCCACCGGCAGCGGCGGCACTGGCAGTCGCCCTGTCCATGTCGGTGGCCAGCATCATCCGAAAGTTGCCCGGCAACGGTGCGCGGGGCAAGCTATCTTTCCCGCGCCTCCCAACGATGCCATCAAGGTCCTACACCGACGTATCCGACCAGCAGGTGGTCGTCTTCGCCCAGGAAGGGCGCGAGGACGCCTATCGTGAGCTGATCAAGCGCTATGAGCGACCTGTGTTCTCGCTCATATACCGCATGGTGCGCGACAATGAGACCGCCGAAGACCTCGCGCAGGAAACGTTCATAAAGGTATTGAACCACATTGACCGGTACCGGCCCGAGTTCAAGTTCTCGAGCTGGCTGTTCAAGATCGCGAACAACATCACGATCGATCACCTTCGGCGCCGTCAGGTCGACACCATCAGCATCGAGGGCTCACCCGACGCTGTAACGGCCGAGCGTGCGCGCGCGACGTCGGTGACGGTGACGAGCGGAGGTGAATCACCTCTCGAGGAGCTCGAATCGCGGGAGCTCGGCGCATCAATCGAGAAGGCGATAGCGCGGCTACGGCCCGAGTATCGCGCCTGCATCATCCTGAGGCACGTAGAGGACTACTCGTACGACGAAATCGCGGAAATTGTGAAGCTGCCCCTTGGCACTGTGAAGACGTACATCCACCGGGCCCGGCAGGAGCTGAGAGAGTATCTGGGGGATCTGAGATGACCCCTTAGCACCCATGATTTTGACCCGAGAAATGCCTGAAAAAAGACCCGAAAAAAACCTGAAAAAAGCTGAAACTTGACCCGTATCGAACCCGTAGGTCATCACGTGAGGAACCCATGATAGAGCACGATTTCCCCGAAGACTTTGTTCCCATTGCGGCGGAGCTCCAGCGACTGCCGTATTTGTCGCCATCCCGTGGTTTTGCCGATCGCATAGTCGCCAGAATAGACCGTCTGCAGCCCGCCGAGGTTGTGGCCCCCGTGAGAGCCTCCAGGCATCTGGAGCTGCAACAGGGAGGACAGCAGGCGGTCGTTCGGCGCCGCCAAATGGGCGTCGTGCGGGCAACAGGCACGGCGGTGGTCGGCGTCGCCCTCATCGCCGCCGCGGCATTCATGTTCTTCGAGATCGACGTCCTCACGGCGATCCTGAGTGCCGCCACGGCTCAATACGCATTCGCTATCGCGGCGGTCGGCTCACAGATCGGCGCTCTGGTGCTTGGACCCTCGACAATCGCTTACCTCCAGGCCGGCTCGCTCCAGGCCGTAGTTCTCTACATGACGCTCGTTGTCGGATTGTTCAGCGGATATGCCGCGATTCGCACCGCCGCTCAAATTGCCAAACGCAAGGCAGCGTAAATGAAATCCATCCTGCTCGGTTTCTCTCTATTGGTTGCGGCCACGACCGCGCAGGATGCGCATGCTCAGCGGAACGATGGCGTCAGATTTTCCGGATTCAGAGGGTACGCGCAGGTGACGACGGGTGACCTTACCATTCCCGCCGGCACGACGACATCCGGCTCGGTGATGGTTGTCCGCGGAAATCTCGACGTCTATGGCAACGTAGACGGCGCGGCGACCGCGATTCTCGGCGACGTCATCGTGCACGAGGGTGGAAGGGTTCGCGGCGGAGCTGTCGCGTTGGTTGGACACGTCCGCAACGAAGGCGGATCGATCCTCGGCGTCATCAAGGACGTCGGCGCCACTCACAATCGGTCTACTGTAAGCTTCGGTGGCCGACCGCGGACCACGCTCGGCTCTCTCGTCACGGCGTTCCTCTGGCTCGTGGTCCTGCTTCTCGTCGGAACGTTCGTCCTCTTCTTCATGCGCGACTACTTCACGCGCGCCGTCGAAGTCGTCACCAACGAGACCGGGCGCTCCCTCCTCACCGGGGTGATCGGCGGACTCGCATCATTTCCAGCTCTCGTCGCGCTCGTAGTAGCCATGGCGATCACGATCATCGGCATCTTCTTCATCCCGATCGGCGTCGCGGCCTTCCTCATCGCAGTCTCCGGAATTGCGATACTCGGCTTCCTCGCTGTGGCTCAGGTGACCGGAATCGCAATCGCGGGAAAGCGAGACGCCGAGACTCCGGCCGGCCAGGAGCTGCAGTTCCTCTTTACGGGCATTCTTGCCTTCAGCGCCCTGTGGATCGTCGCCGCGGCCTTCACCTGGTTCCCGATTCTCGGCTCGATACTTCGAGTGCTCGCGTTCTCGGTGACGTTCGTCGCGGTCGCTACCGGATTCGGCGCGGTGATCCTTTCCTGGTGGCGCAGCAGGCCGAAGAAGAACGCTGTAGCTGTCTAGAGCAGTCCCTTCAGGCGTCCGGCAAGCTCGAACAGCCCCTGTGCCGCTGGGGTCTCCGGCTCACTGATAACGATCGGCTCACCGCGATCGCCCCCTTCCAGAACTCCCCCGAAAAAAGGAATCTCGCCGAGTAGAGGGACTTCGAGCTCGTCGGCAAGCCGCTTCCCTCCTCCGCTGCCGAAGATCCTGTGCTTTGAATCGCAGTGCGGACAGATGAAGTAGCTCATGTTCTCGACGACACCCAGGACCGGCACCGCCACGCGCTGAAACATCTTTGCGCCGCGCAACGCGTCCCCTGACGCGACTTCCTGTGGCGTAGTCACGATGATGGCGCCGTGCACCATCGTCGCCTGTACGAGCGAGAGCTGCGCGTCCCCGGTGCCGGGCGGCATGTCGACCAGGAAATAATCCAGCTCGCCCCACTGCACGTCCCGCAGAAACTGGGTGATGATCTTCATGATGATCGGCCCACGCCAGATCGCCGGCTGGTCGCGCTCGATCATGAACCCGAGGCTCATGATTTTGACGCCATGAGCCTGGAGCGGAATGATCTTCTCGTTCTCGACCGGCGGCGGGGCGTTGACGCCCATCATGCGCGGGATGTTCGGTCCGTAGATGTCGGCGTCCATCAGGCCGACGCGCGCGCCCTGCTTCGCCAGGGCGATGGCAAGGTTGGAAGCGACGGTGGATTTTCCGACGCCTCCCTTGCCGCTCGAGATGGCGATGACCTTGCCGAGGTGCGGATAGGCGACGGGCTTCGGCGCGGGGACGGCAGCGCGCTGTGACTGCGTTTCCTGTCCAATGACGGGGAGCGTACGCGATGCAGCGCTCTTCGGCGCGGGAGGAGTCGCAGACGCAGATGGTGCCGCTGCTATGGATGGCGCTCCGACGGCCCCCGCACGCGTAGAGGGTTTGTTCGCTTGCGAGGCGTCCTTTACATCCACTCGGACGTCGGTCACGCCCGGAACCTGTTGAAGCGTTTGTCTGACTTCGCGCACGACGGTGGCGTCGTCGTCCGGCGTGAGGAAGAGACTGAGCCTCACCTTGCCATCAGTGGTGGTCGCAATATCGCGAATCATCTCGGCCTCGAGCACGTTTGTGCCGACGCGGTTGTTCCGGATGCGCGAAAGCGCATCCGTTACGCGCTCCTGGAGATTCGCGGTCATCCCGTCGACTCTTCCGTGGCGAGAACCGTTCTCAGCTCCGAGACCTTGAGCTTGAGCTGCGTCTCAATCCCCTGAAGGAAAGTGGCGGGCGAGCAATCGCATTCCACGCATCCGCCTTTGAACAACAGTACGGCCGTGCCCGTGGCCGGATCGAATGCCTGAAGCTCGATCGCGAACTGCTCGATTCTCAGGATAGGCAGGATCGCCGCGAGCTCGTGGCGGATGTGGAGCTCGACATCCCTCTGCGGGCGGGATCGTTTGCGGAGAACGCTCATGAGCGCAAGTTAGACGCGAGACCGGCGAGTTGCTACGGGGTTGCGCTCATGCGACCCCTTCCTTGTCCTCCGCGCTCAGGAATTCGCGCGCGGCCGCGATGACCTTGCGCCGCACCACCTCGAGATTGCCTTCGATGAGCGCCCCAGCCGCCCGCGCATGGCCGCCGCCAGCGAATTGCTTTGCAAACTTGTTGACGTCGACGTCGCCCGTGCTGCGGAAGGAAACCTTCACCTTGTCGTGTCCGAGATCCCTGAAGAAGACAGCCAGCCGGGTTCCGCCGATCGAGCGCGGGTGCTCCGCGATTCCCTCCAGATCCTCCGACCGCAGACCGTATTGCTCGGCCGCTCCGGCCGCGACCGAGATCCAGGAGATCCCATACTCGGGATCGACTTCCAGCGTCGCCAGCGCATCGCGCAGCAGGTGCAACCGGCCAACCGGCATCGATGCGTAGAGCCGGCCGTACATCTCCTCCGGCTCGACGCCCGACGCGATGAGCTGCCCCGCAATGCTGAGGCACCGCGCCGTGGTATTGCTGAACCGGAATCCTCCGGTGTCGGTGAGCAGCGCGACGTACAGCGCCCGCGCGATATCCGGCGTCACCTCGAGACCCAGAACGGTCGCGAAATCGTAGATCAGCTCCCCCGTCGCGCACGCCGTGGTGTCGGCAACCATCAAGGTGCTGGGCGGCTCGTCGCTCGGCAGGTGGTGATCGATCACGAGCTTGGGGATCGTGAGCTTGCGCACGGCTTCGGCCAACACGCCGAGACGCTTCACATCGGAGATATCGAGAACTACGAGTACATCGGATTCCTTGAGAGCCTTCGCGCCCTCGTTGCTCGCGTCTCGAACATCGACGCCGAGGAGGAACTTGTACATGTCCGGCCAGGGCGTCGGGTTGACGATCTTCGACCGGATTCCCATCTGGCCGAGCAGCCGTGAGAGCGCCGTCTCGGAACCGCAGCCGTCGCCGTCCGCGTTGATGTGAGTGGACATTGCGACAGAGCGTCCCGCGCGAAGCTCCTGCGCGAGACGCTCGATCGACTCCCGTCGCTGCTGCGGGACGCTTAGAAGGTCAAGCACTGCCTTCCGCGCGGGCCAGCTTCGAATGCGATCTGCTGTACAAGAAGTAGATCACGAGCCCGATGATCATCCAGACAATGAGCCGCTCCCACGTCGCCGCCGGCAGGCTCGACATCATGTAGCCGCAGATGAGAATGCCCAGAGCAGGCACGAGCGGCACGAGCGGCGTTCGGAACGGACGCGCCAGATTCGGCGACTTGTAGCGCAGCACGATGATGCCCGCGCATACAATGACGAACGCGAGCAGAGTTCCGATCGACACCAGCTCGCCCAGGAGTCCGATCGGGAAGAGCCCAGCGACAACCCCCGCGACTGTGCCGGTGAGGATCGTGGTGACATAGGGAGTCTTGAAGCGGGGATGGACCTTGCCAAAGACCGGCGGGAGGAGACCGTCGCGCGCCATCGAGTAGAAAATGCGCGGCTGGCCCATGAGCATTACCAGCACGACCGAGGCGAGGCCCGCGATCGCGCCGATGTTGATGATCGATCCGAGCCACGCCAGGGCCGGTCCCGCTTTCTCGATCGCGACGAACACCGGGTGCGGCACGTTGAGCTCGGTGTAGTGCGCGAGGCCCGTCATCACGAGCGACATCAGGATGTACAACACAGTGCAGACCGCCAGCGATCCGAGGATTCCTATCGGCATGTCTCGCTGCGGATTCTTTGCTTCCTGCGCCGCCGTCGACACCGCGTCGAATCCTATGTAGGCGAAGAACACCACCGCGGCGCCGCGCACAATGCCGCTCCAGCCGTAATGGCCGTACTGGCCGGTGTTGGGTGGAACGAATGGATGCCAGTTCGCCTGGTTCACGTACATGAACCCGAAGCCGATCACGAGGAGGACGATCGTGACCTTGAGAATGACGATGAAGTTGTTGAAGCGCGCCGATTCCTTGATCCCGATGACGAGGAGCGTCGTCATCGCGGCGATGAGCACCATCGCCGGCAGGTTGATCACCGCGCCGGTGTGAGAGAAGCCAATTGGCTGGGCGACGGCATGTGTAACGGGGTCGTACTTGACGATATCGGAATATGAGTACGGCGCGCTCGTGAACGCCGCCGGCATGTGCAGGCCGATCTGGTCCATGAACGCCGAGAAGTAGCCCGACCAGCCCACTGCGACGGTCGATGCGCCGAACAGATACTCGAGGATCAGATCCCAGCCGATGATCCAGGCGATGAATTCGCCGAGCGTCGCGTAGCCGTAGGTGTAGGCGCTACCGGCGATCGGGATCATGCTCGCGAACTCCGCGTAGCACAGACCCGCGAAAAGGCATCCCAATCCGGATACAATGAAGGAGATGACGATTGCCGGTCCCGCGTACTCAGCGGCCGCTGTGCCCGTCAGAACGAAAATTCCGGCGCCGATGATCGCGCCGATGCCCAGCGTAGTGAGGTTCAGTGCGCCGAGCGCGCGTCGGAGCGTGTGCTCCGTGGATTCACCCGCCGCCTCAGCCTGCAGGACAGCGATGCTCTTCTTCGTCCATAAGCCCATTAGAAAAACTCCGAAAGCGTGGGTGTGTGCCGCCGGGACTCTGAAATGTTCGACACTGCAGGAGCGTCAGAAGTTGTGTTGACGCTCGAAGCAATGTCAAGGAAACTACAGCGAGTAGTTGGGCGCCTCGCGCGTGATCGTCACGTCGTGTGGATGAGATTCGCGGAGCCCGGCAGCGGTAATCCGGACGAACTCCGATTCGGTGCGGAGCTGTTCGATGTCGGCGCACCCGACGTATCCCATTCCGCTGCGAAGGCCACCCACCATCTGGAACAGCACGTCGCTCACCGGGCCCTTGTATGGAACTCGTCCCTCGATTCCCTCGGGGACGAGCTTCTTGGCGGACATCTCGCCTTCCTGAAAATACCTGTCGGCGCTTCCATCCTGCATCGCGGACAGACTGCCCATGCCGCGAATCATCTTGAACCGGCGGCCCTCGAGGAGGAGCGATTCCCCCGGACTCTCCTCGGTGCCCGCGAGCATCGATCCCATCATCACACTCGAAGCGCCCGCCGCCAGCGCTTTCACGATGTCACCTGAGTATTTGATTCCGCCATCGGCGATCACCGGAATGTCACCCGCGCCCTCGACCGCGTCGAAGATGGCGGTGAGCTGGGGAACTCCGACGCCCGTGACGATGCGCGTCGTGCAGATGGAGCCGGGTCCAACGCCAACTTTGACCGCATCGACGCCACGCTCCACCAGCGCGCGCGCGCCAGCGCGGGTCGCGATGTTGCCGGCAACGAGCTGTACATCCGGGAACATCTCTCGAACGATCGATGTCGCTTCGAGAACTCCCTCGGAATGCCCGTGCGCGGTGTCGACGATCAGCACGTCGACGCCCGCGTCTACCAGAGCACGCGCCCGATCACGATAATTCGCGGCGCCAATGGCGGCAGCGACGCGAAGCCGTCCGTGCTGATCCTTGTTGGCATTCGGAAAATCGCGGCGCTTGTGGATGTCCTTGACCGTGATCAATCCGCGGAGGATTCCACGCTCGTCGACGACCGGAAGCTTCTCGATGCGGTGCTTTCCGAGAATGGCTTCGGCTTCGTCGAGGGTGGTGCCGACGGGAGCGGTGACGAGGTTCTTCGACGTCATCGCTTCGCGAAGCGAACGATCGAGATTGCGCTCGAACTGGAGGTCGCGATTGGTGATGATTCCAACGAGCTTGTCGTCGCGATCGACGATGGGAACGCCGGAAATCTTGAAACGCCTCATCAGGGCGACCGCCTCGCGGAGCGTTCCGTCGGGCGAGAGCGTGATCGGATTCAGGATCATTCCGCTCTCCGACCTCTTCACCCGATCGACCTCGGCGGCCTGTCGATCGATCGACATGTTCTTGTGAATGACGCCGATTCCGCCTGCCCTGGCCATCGCCATCGCCATGTCCGACTCGGTAACCGTGTCCATGGCGGCGGAAGCGAAGGGGACGTTGAGCGGAATGCCGCGGGTGAACACCGAGTTCGTGTTCACGTCCTTGGGGTGGACGAGTGAATGACGAGGCGTCAGCAGCACGTCATCGAAGGTCAGAACGACATCGTTTCTGACCCGTGGTAGCTCTTGTTCGACGGCGGCCGACTCCTTGATGCGCGAAAGCCCGCTTCCGGTTTTTGACGGAGAGGCGGGCTTACTCGACGGCCGAGTTGTGGTTGCCATAGCTAAATGTATGGCATTATGCGGGTTGCGTCCAGAGGTCGGGCGTGCCTCCGCGTCTGCTACTCAATCGGATCGTCTCGGGGTCGTAACCCGAGTTTTCAGGAAGTATCCCGCGACAGAGACTGCGATTCCGCAGACGGCGCCGAAGAGACCTATTAGGACGAAAAATGGCAGCCGAGTCACGAGCGGTGCGGTACCTGTGTACCCAGCGATCATGAAGGAAAAGCACAGGAAGAAGCCATAGAGAGCCCCCGCGTACAACGACTGCCGTTTGCCGCACCAGAACCCGATCATCAGGACGACCAGGCCCCACGGCACCAGACTGTAGGCCCCGAGAAAGACGTAACGCGGTCCCGTAGCTCCCAGAATCACACCTACAATCGTTGCAACGATGATCTTGAGCACGAGGTCTCCCTCCGTGACTTCGAGCAGGATTGGAAAGCACTGCCAGGTTTTAGCTGGTTCAAAAGTCGGGGTAAAGATGGCAAAACAAAAAAAGTCGCAGCCAGTGATGCTTTGCCTGGCTGCGACTTCGCAACTTCTGCGTCTGTGCTCTAACCGTCTACGGGAACACCGACGGCGGCGCCTGCTCCTGCTGTGGCAAGCGTATCTTCGGCGGCTTTCCGTAGTTCCACTGGAACGTTACGTACGTCGCTCTCACGCCGAACCTCCGCTCCGTGATCTGCTGAAGATTGTCATCGCCCGCCTGGATCCGGAACTTCATCGTGTTGAATGGATCCGCGAAGCGGACCGCGACGCTCATGTTGTCGCCATCGATCTTCTTGCGCAGCGTGACGTTCGTCATCTGCATCGACGAGAAGCGGCCCTTCTCGATGTTGATGGGCGCGCGGTAGAAGTAGTTCGCCTGGAGCGTCACCGTCGGACTCACCTGCGTGGTGGCGTTGAGGCGATACGACCAGGTTACGGCGTTCGACGACAGAGCCGATTGTGAGCCGCCGTCGGTTACCATCTTGAAGATATTGAAACCGCCGAAGGCGTTGAGCTTGGGACCAAGCCGCAGCGATCCGTTGAGATCCGTGCCCCACGAATTGCTCTTGTCGAGATTCTGAAAGTTCACCGACGTCACCTCGCGGCCGTCGACTGTGTCGGCAGTATTGATGTTGACGCGAATCACGTCGGTGGTGCGGCGATAGAACGGCGACAGCTGCAGCGAGCCAAGCTGTCCCGACTTGCTCATGCTGAACTCGAAGGCGTCCGTGTACTCGGGATTCAGCCGCGGATTCCCTATCAACACGTTCTGCTGGTCGAAGAAAACCGGGAATGGGTTCAGCTCCTGTGTCCCTGGTCTCCGAATTCGCCGTGAGTAGCTCACCTTCACCTGGCTCTGTTCGCTCGGCTTGTACATGATGACGCCGCTCGGAAACAGGCTGTGGTAGTTGTACGGGATACCCTGCGCGCCGGCGAGGTCGAAGTTTCGGTTCGCCCACTCGGCACGCAGGCCGGCCTGCAGGTCGAACTTGCCTACGCTCTGGCTGAGCACGCCATAGCCCGCGTGTACCTTCTCGTCGAACTGGAACGTGTTGCTCAGATTGCTCGGCAGCCAGTTGCCGTTGCCGAGATCGTCCTTTAACACGAGGAAATCCCGGTCGAGCCAGCGCTCTGTCTCCTTGAGGCCGCTCTCCAGCTTCGTGCTCGCGGTAATCGGCCGCGTGTAATCCATCTGCGCGGTGAGCTGGCGGGTGAGCGCGCTCGTGGCATCGAGCTCGCCCTGCGTCGACGGGCCGGAGCTCGTGCCGTCGGGGTTCTGCGGCTGCCGCCACAGCAGTGTGTTGTCTTCGTCTCTCGTCCGGTTGAAGCGAACTTCCGCCGTGAGCTCGTGCTTGCGCGGCTCGATCGTGTGCTTGATCGAGAGTGAGTTGTCGAACACGAGCCCTCTCGCCTTGTCGTTGC